>JBCCUY010000119.1:0-9190 GCA_039196145.1 Bacteroidota bacterium | reverse complement strand
GTCGGTTGTAAGTAAATATCCAAATACCCAGGAGGCCAAGCAAGCCGTGGCTACTGCTAAATTGGTATATGTGGATGAAGGAAGAGTAAGTGAATATGCCGCTTGGGTGCGAAATCTGGACTTTGTTGAGGTCACGGATGTGGAATTGGACAATGCCAGCTTTGAAGCAGCTGACCGAAAAAACGCAGAAGGAAAAACTGATGCTGCCCTTCGGGGATATGAGGCCTACCTAAAAGAGTTCCCTTCTGGTATTCACTCCCTGCAGGTAAACTTTAAGTTGGCCCAATTGTACTTTTCCAAGAACCAAAAAGACCAGGCTCTTAAAAACTACTTGGTCGTTGCGGACAGCGGAAGCAGCGAATATAACGAACAAGCATTGACCCGGGTATGTGAAATTTATGTTGGCCGACAAGACTATCCCAGTGCCATTCCCTATTTGGAACGATTGGAATCTTCAGCGGAAATTGTGCAGAACCGAACCTTTGCCCAGTCCAACCTTATGAAAGGGTACTACGGTCAAAAGAATTATGATATGACGATTGCCTATGCCGAGAAGGTGCTCAATGCCCCAAAACTTGACAATAGAATTAAAAGTGATGCCCAGATCATGATCGCCCGTTCGGCCATAGCCACTAATGATGAGCGTTTGGCGGAGACGGCCTATGGGGAGGTAAAAAAAATCGCAACAGGGGAACTGGCCGCTGAGGCTTGGTATTATGATGCCTACTTCAAACACCAAAACCAAGATTTTGAGGCTTCAAATACTTCAGTGCAGAAATTGGCAAAGGATTATTCGGCGCATAAGGAATGGGGAGGTAAGGGACTGGTCATTATGGCGAAAAACTTCTATGCGCTGCAAGATGCCTTTCAGGCCACCTATATTTTGGAGAGTGTAATTTCCAACTTCGCGGAATATGATGAGATTGTTGCGGAGGCCAAGGGAGAGCTTGCCATAATCAAGTCAAGGGAAGCACAAAGTAATTCCTCCGTGGAGCCAGGCAATTAATGCGAGACAATATGAACAAGAACATATATCTATTTTCAGTTTTATTTTTGAGCCTTTGGGGAGCCGCACTGGCTCAGGAGACCGATGATATAGGAACCGAGACGGTCACGGTGGTAAAACCATATTCACCTACCGTTTCGGATGCCTTTAAGATTAAATCGACGCCCGACCTGAACGATTCGATCGTCCTTCAAAAGAAGAAAATCAACTATAGCATTTTTTCAGTTCCGGTGGCTTCTACTTTTACACCTGCCAAGGGGAAGGCCTCAAAGGTAAAACGTACCCCTCCGCCAACTTTATACAATTCCTACGCCTCAATAGGATTAGGGAACTACAACAACGCCATGGTGGATTTGTATACCAGTCGGGAGTTCAATAGGGGAGAGAATTTGTTGGATTTTGGCCTTAGCCATCATTCCTCAAGGGGAGCTATTGAAACCACACCCCTGGATGCGGATTTCTATAACACCAAGTTTGATGCATCCTATGCAAAAAAAGATCGCGATATGGATTGGGGAGCAAGTATTGGACTACAACATCAACTTTATAATTGGTACGGTATTGAGAATGGGGCATTTGACGATGCCACGGTGGCTTCCATTGATGGGACCCAGAATTACTTCAATGCCCAGGCCCAGGCCCATTTGAACCTTGAGGATTCATTTTTTAAGAAGGGCGAGATTTTGGTTAGACGATTTTGGGATGCTACCGATTCCGGGGAGAACCGGGTCGTAATTACACCGACCATTGAGTTGCCCATTACCGAAGAATTGGTCACGATTAATGCAAAATTGGATTATGTTGGCGGGAGTTTCCAAAATGTATCCCTGAACAATACGGTCAACGATGAAGAAATCAACTATGGCCAATTTCAGGTTGGGATTAACCCCAGTCTTTTGGTGCTAAGGGATGATCTTACCCTAAATCTAGGGGCCAATTTTGTCTATGGAATGGATACGGAAAACAGTGATGGCAATTTTTACATTTATCCGGCAGTAACTGCTTCGTACAGACTACTGGATGAAACTGTAATTGCTTATGGGGGAATAGAAGGGCAACTGAACCAGAATTCGTACTATGGATTTGTTCAGGACAACCCCTTTGTTTCACCAACCTTGTCTATTCAGCCTACAGATCAACAATATGAGGGATATGTGGGCTTGAAAGGGCAGTTGCTCTCTAACGTGGGGTACAATATAAAAGGTTCGTATACCGCCGAAAATAGAAAACCATTGTTCTTGTTAAACCCTCAAAATTTGTTTAGGACAGATGAAAAAGGTTATTACTACGGCAATTCGTTTCAAGTTTTTTATGATGATGTGAAGACTTTGGGCATTTTTGGAGAGATCAACATCGATGTCAATCGCAATTTTACCCTAGGGGTGAACGCGGAGTTTTATGACTACGATACGGAAACGGATAACCCAGCTTGGAATTTGCCGAGCATTAAAGGATCCTTGTTTATGGATTATCAGATCAACAAACAATGGTACTTAGGGGCCAACTTGTTTTATGTGGGAGAACGGGACGATTTGGTTGCGCAGGCGTTGGAAAATGCAACCCCATCAGAGTTTCCGGCAACCATCGTTACCCTTGATGGCTTTTTTGATGCCAATGTGCATGCAGGATACCGCTTTAATGAACAACTTTCCATTTTTATAAAGGCTTCCAATATTGCCAATAACGACTACCAACGATGGGCCAACTTTAGAGTACAGGGATTTCAGGCATTAGCAGGGGTATCTTATAAGTTCGATCTTTAGTTTGTAGGAAAAACACAATAAAGTGTTAAGAAAATCGTTATGCTTTGACCATCCGGCGCCAAATCTTAAGCGTTTTGGGTGTCCCAATTGGATTCGAAATCATGCGATTGCGATTCTCTTACATATTGACCAGCCTGGCTTTGACCCTGTCCTGCTTCATGGGAATGGCCCAAAATCTAGTCCATAACGGAGGCTTTGAAGATTTTGTGGAATGTCCCATTAAAATGAGCAATCTTAACAGGGATACCGAGTATTGGAGTGCACCAACCTTGGGCACCACCGACTACTTCAACGAGTGTAGCAAGACCAAACTGGGCATACCAATGAACTTTAAAGGGAAACAAGAAGCCTATGAGGGCAATGCCTACGCAGGACTGTATCTCTTTGCACCCAAAGACTACAGGGAATACATTCAAGTTGAATTGATGGAGACCTTAAAAAAAGGTCATAGATATAGATTGAGCCTTAGTCTCAGTCTTTCGGAAAAATCGGATGGAGCGGTCATGGATATGGGAGCTGTATTTTCTCAAAAACCCTTGTCCATACACACCAAAAGGCAGCTGTCCAATGCTGTGTTGGCCTCGGCAAGAAGCAAGACTACCCACGCCAAGCAATTTTCGGCCACAGGATTTTATGATGATAAGAAAGAGTGGATACGGGTAAGCCTGGATATTGTAGCCAAAGGGTTTGAGACCAACCTGGTTTTGGGTAACTTCAAGAGCAATGGAGGAACCCATTATCTAGATTTTGGTAACAAAACAACTTCTGGAGAAGGTTATTCCTATTATTACTTGGACGATGTTTCCTTGGTGTATTTAGGACCTGATTACCAACCTAACCAAAGCTATGTGCTCAATCACGTTAATTTTGATTTTGACCGTTTCGAATTGGAGCCCAAAGCCAAGCAGAGTTTAAGAGATGTATATAGCTACCTCAAAAAGAACCCTAACCTTAAGGTGACCATTAGCGGTCATACTGATGATTTAGGTTCGGAGGAATACAATGATGTCCTATCTACGCAGCGCGCCAATACGGTTGCCCGCTATCTAATAAAACTAGGACTTGGGAAAAATAGAATCTCTTCTGCAGGACATGGAAACAAAATCCCCTTGGATAGCGCAATTACCGATAAGGCAAGGCGAAAAAACCGCAGAGTCGAATTTGTGATGACTGAATTCGTTGATGAGTAGTTTACTTTAGTCCCAACTTTCTTAATTGAGAAATCAATCTATACCGGAACTGGCATCTAAAAGTTCCTTGATGTCGGCATCAAACTCCAAAACAATTGCTCCTGTACTGCCGCCGCTTAATACAAAATAGGATTCTGGTTTATAGCCTTTGGAAGAAATGTTGACTTTCCAATGAAAATCTTTGTCGCTTGTCAAGGTAAAGGACCCGTCATAGTCGGTATAAGTGATAATATCCGTGGTGTTAAGTGAAACAGAAGCGCGATAGATGGGAAACCCAAGCTGGTCCACAATTTTACCTGTAATCTTATTTTGGCTGAAGCCAAAACAGGGCACAAGAGATAACACCAATATGCAGGTCACTATGCGCATCATAGTAAGATTTGGACTATAGTAACGTATTTTCCTGAAAGTTAGTATGGTAGTAATATCCTAGATCGATAAGGGGTAGAAAAGATCGTTCAGGACAATACAGCCAAAAAAGCAACGTTTATATAAGTGGTACGAGAACCGAAAAAATAAATTCAACTATGGTTTATAAGGTTACTCGTATTTTTTTTGCTCTTATTTTTGGTTTTGCACTGGGGATACCAAGTTTTGCGCAAAATTTAGTTCTTAACCCCAGTTTTGAGGAATATAAGTCCTGTCCTACCAATATTACCGGTTTCGATGCTTTGCTCGAAGAGGTTTCATTGCCATCTTCAAGTTCTGGAGATTATTTTAACCAATGTGGGGCAAGTGATTTTGGGGTGCCTTCCAATTTTAAAGGTTCCCAAGCTGCTACTGATGGATCCGCTTACGTGGGACTATACTTTTATGCCCTAAATGATTATCGGGAATACCTTCAATTGAATACCAGTAAAACCTTAAGGGAAAAGCACCCTTATAAAGTATCCCTACAGGTTAGTTTGGCAGATGCTTCCAGTCTTGCCCTGAAAAACTTATCACTTGTCTTGGTCAACAAAAAAATCAAATTCCCCAATAGTTCTGCGCTAACGGGCTCTAGGATGGACTTGAAGGAAGGCTTGTCTTTCCATAAAGTGAAACTAAAGCCCAACAAATCTTTGGCAAATAAAGATGAGTGGGTTACGCTAACAGCTGAGTTTGAGGCCAAGGGTTTTGAAAACCATATCATTGTAGGGAATTTTGACAATAATGTAAACACTGAACTTCTTGGACAAGAAGGACCAGTCCTGTCAAGCGACTTTTCATACTATTATGTGGACAATTTGATGTTGGAAGAACAGCCCAGGATAAATTATGAAAAGGACAAGATCTATGTTTTAGAGCGTAATCCTTTCGAACCCAAAGGATACGAATTGGATGCCGAAGCTGTGGCCAGTGTCAAAAAAATATTTAAGTACCTAAAGGAAAATGCTGAGGTACAGATGAAAATTACCGGGCACTCCGATAATGTGGGACAACCTGGATACAACAAGTTTATTTCTTCTTTGCGTGCTAGGGCAGTTGCCCTATATCTGACCAATTTAGGTATTGATGATAACCGAATTGTTTGGGAAGGTGTTGGTGACACAAGACCCTTAGGGAATGGCAAAATTGCCGAAGACCACATGGCCAACCGTAGGGTTGAGTTTGTGATGACAGACGTCAAAAACTAGAACTGCTGCCATATCTAAAGCCCCATATTTCCGCACCGATTCTGCAATGATTTGGGATTGGTTAGCTCCCATATAATATTTTAAATTATATCGGTGATGAGGGATCACTGACCATGATTTGGGTTAGTGCAACATTTTCTATTTTTGAAGCAAAGCTTCAAAAACATGAAAAATACTCTCCTCTCTACTGCAATGGCATTCGTTCTACTTTCCTGTACTTCCAAACAGGAGGCGGATTTAATCGTACATAACGCCAACATATATACTGTTGACGCCGATTTTACAAAAGCCAATTCCATTGCGATAAAGGATGGTAAATTCTTGGCGGTTGGTGATGAGGAGAAAATCTTACAGGAATTCAATGCCATTGCACAACTTGATGCAGAGGGAAAGACCATTGTTCCGGGCCTTATAGACGCACATTGCCATTTTTATGGCCTTGGCTTGAATCAACAGGTTGTGGATTTGGTAGGAACCTCCAGTTTTGATGAAATTCTGGAGAAGGTGGTGGCTTTTCAAAAGGAAAATCCGACAAATTTTATTCGCGGTAGAGGGTGGGATCAAAACGATTGGGAGACAAAATCGTTCCCAACCAAGAATAAACTGGATTCATTGTTCCCAGACACACCGGTAGCCTTGGAAAGGGTTGATGGACATGCCTACCTCGTCAATCAAAAAACTTTGGACCTAGCCGGAATTGATGGTGCGACACAAGTTAGCGGAGGTGAGGTTGTTATGAAATCTGGTCGGCCCACTGGAGTCCTAGTTGACAATCCAATGACGCTGGTTGACCATGTGGCACCAAAACCCAATAGGGCCACCCAGATTAAGGCCCTGAAAGCTGCTGAACAATTATGTTTCAATTATGGTTTGACAACGGTTAATGATGCAGGGCTTAACAGGTCCACCATTGAACTCATTGATAGTCTACAACAAACGGGCGATTTGTCCATACGGGTTTATGCCATGATCAGCAATACCACTGAAAACTTGGATTACTATCTGGACAAGGGGATAATTAAAACGGACCGGCTTAATGTACGGTCTGTAAAGGTTTATGGAGACGGCGCCTTGGGCTCAAGAGGGGCTGCGCTTAAGGAGCCTTATTCTGACCATGATGGTCATTTTGGTGCCATGATAACTCCAGTAGATGATATTGAGTCCCTGGCGGAACGGATTGCTGCGACCGAATATCAAATGAATACCCACGCCATCGGAGATTCTGCCAATATAGTAGTACTAAGGGCTTATGAAAAAGCCCTTATAGGTAAGAAAGACCGTCGATGGAAGGTAGAGCATGCGCAAGTGGTTTCTGAAGACGATTTTGATTATTTCTCTAAGGGAATCATTCCATCCGTGCAACCAACGCATGCCACCAGCGACATGTATTGGGCAGAGGATAGGCTAGGTCCAGATAGGGTGGAAGGGGCCTACGCTTTTAAAAAATTATTGGAAAAAGCAGGAATCGTGGCATTGGGAACCGACTTTCCCGTAGAAAGGGTTAGTCCATTCTTAACTTTTTATGCAGCGGTCGCCCGTCAAGATTTGGAGGAATATCCGGAAGGAGGTTTTCAAATGAAAGATGCTTTATCTAGGGAGGAGACTTTAAAGGGTATGACCATTTGGGCTGCTTATTCCAATTTTGAGGAAACTGAAAAAGGAAGTATTGAAGTTGGAAAAGTTGCCGACTTTGTCATTCTGAGCGACGATATAATGACCATGCCAACGAGAAGTATTCCTGATATCAAAGCGGAACAAGTTTTTGTGGAAGGCAAACAGGTCAAATAAAAAAGCGGGCTATTGCCCGCTTTTTATGAATTCTTTAGTGGAAGTAGGCTCCTATAGGCTCATGTCCAAAGAAACACGAGTGTTACCCCAGCCCATAACCATATTTCCATTATCATCGAAAGCTATGGAAAAGGCTTCAAGAGCGTCGCTATCCGTGCTAGCTTTGGCAGTAACCCTGGCAACATCGGCTGCGCTATCATAGGAATAGGCGCCCCACTGGTTTAGGTTACTATTCAGAATGACGGTCCATTCGTCAGCTCCAGGAATTGTGAACAAGGCATAAGTCCCTGCCTTAACGGCTTTACCCCCTACGGTTGCATCCTTGTAAAAGGTGATTTCAGCGGCCTCATTGGCGCCAGTTCTCCACACTTTTCCATCAGGAGCAAGTTCAGAAAGACTTCTTCCCTTTAATTGCGGGCGACTATAGATCACCCTAACTGATTTATCAGAAACTCTATAGCTGGTAGGATAAGAGGCAATATCAGCTGGACTCTTGTCCAGGCCACTGAACTTCTGCGCTGTGGCTTCCGTGGAAAAAACAAATGTTAAGGTTAAAAAAGTAAGTAAGAAAACATTTTTCATGATGATGATTTTAGTTGAACCCAAAACTAGGGTGTAATTAACTGAAGGTTTTATAAAAAGACGTTAAAATTTAAGAACCTTACATATTGTAGTACTGTGTACGTAATTATGTGTTTATAATTATCTATTGTCATTTATTAGTTGTTTTAAGTTTATAAATGTAGTTAAATATGAGTATTATGTTTTTAAATTGTAAATGTAAATAGATATTTGTTTCAGAATTGTTATTAAAGAATAAGATATGTGCGGAATTGTATGTGCGTTCGATATAAAAGAACCTGTTGAGGTATCGAGACCCCAGCTCTTGGAAATGTCAAAGAAAGTGAGGCATAGAGGCCCGGATTGGAGTGGAATATATGCAAATGAAAAAGCGGTTTTGGCCCATGAACGTTTGGCCATTGTGGACCCGGCTTCCGGAAAGCAGCCACTCTTTAGCGCAGACGGAAAATTGGTGTTGGCCGCTAACGGTGAAATTTACAACCATAGGGAGTTACGGCAGCAATTTGAGGGAAGGTATGAATTTCAAACCCAATCGGATTGCGAGATTATTTTGGCCTTGTACAAAGAGAAAGGAGTTGATTTTGTTGATGATTTAAACGGAATTTTTGGTTTCGCCATTTATGATTCTGAAAAAGATGAGTATTTCATCGCTCGAGATCATATGGGGATTATTCCGTTGTATATTGGATGGGATAAACATGGGACTTTCTATGTGGCTTCGGAACTTAAGGCTTTGGAAGGCACCTGTTCCAAAATTGAGTTATTTCCCCCTGGTCATTACCTACACAGCGCTAATGGCGAATTCAGAAGATGGTACAAGCGGGATTGGATGGAATACGAGGCGGTAAAGGAAAACCAAACCAGTATTCAAGAAATAAAGGATGCCTTGGAAGCTGCCGTACACAGACAATTGATGTCTGATGTGCCTTATGGTGTACTCCTTTCCGGTGGACTGGATTCATCCGTTACCTCCGCCGTTGCCAAAAAGTATTCACAAATGCGAATTGAGTCCGGAGATACCAAGGAAGCTTGGTGGCCTCAACTGCATTCCTTTTCGGTAGGATTGGAGGGTTCCCCAGATTTGGCGGCTGCACAAAAGGTGGCCGATCATATCGGAACCATTCACCATGAAATAAAATTTACAATTCAAGAAGGATTGGATGCCATCAAGGATGTCATTTATAATCTTGAAACCTATGATATTACAACAATTCGGGCATCCACACCAATGTATTTGATGGCCCG
>JBCCUY010000118.1:0-9362 GCA_039196145.1 Bacteroidota bacterium | reverse complement strand
GGATCATTATCCTTTCCTGCATTGGGTACACCATGAAATACCTAAATTATGAAAACAGCTATTTAAGCTATCTCAATACGGCAGTTTATCCTTTTTACATCTTGCACCAGGCAATAATTGTAGGTTTTGGCTACTATATTCTCCAGTGGAATGTGGGTATTCCAATAAAACTTCTGGCCTTGGTACTGGTCTGCTTGATTGTAGTGGGTTTATTGTACCATTTTGTAATTCGGAAAACCATGGTGACAAGGGTCTTATTTGGAATGAAATGGCGGGACAAACCATTGGGACATGCCTCCAAATAAAGCGCTTATGCTTAACTTTAAGGAATCCACCAAGATCCTTATGTTATGATTGATTTACCCAAAGAGATTCTCCTAACCTTTGTAGTGGTTGTATCTACCTTCCTTATAAATTCTTTGATCAAAAGAGCCATAAAGCGGTTTGGCCGTATGGGAGCCATTGATGTTAACAATAGGAAGATTATTTTTTATTTGGCCTATCTAGTGGTGCTCACTATTGCGGCTACTGTACTTTTGGTGGTTTGGGGCCTCAACCTTAAGGATTTTGCTATTTTCATTTCCTCTGTGCTGGCGATTTTGGGAATCGGTTTTTTTGCGCAATGGTCCATTTTATCCAACCTGACCGCAAGTGTGATTTTGTTTTTTAGCCATCCTTTGCGTTTGGGAGATCGAATTCGCGTGCTGGACACAGATTTTGATTGGACAGGAGAAATTGAGGACATCAGTGCTTTTTATCTTTTTATGAAGACGGATGATGGCAGGCAAATCACCATTCCCACCAATTTGGTGATGCAAAAGGGGATAGAGATTTTAGAAAAGCAAAAAAGGGAACGTCTGGAAGCATGAGATCATACTCGTTTTAATCATTCGGTACACGCACTACAACCTTTCCCAAGTGTTTGCCTTCGCCAAAATATTGAATCAATCTTGGAAGTTCTTCAAAATCATAGGGTCCGTCCAACTGGCATTTGAGCTGACCTTTTGTTGCCAGTTCGCCAATTTGTTCCAATCCATTATTGGATTTCAAAGACAATATCTGATAGCTTTTACCACTCAACTTGGTGAATAGACCGCCCCAGAAAAGTAAAGAGATCAACCTGGTCAGCTTACCTCCAATACTAATGTATTTTCCCCCTGGTGCTAGTACCTTTTTATAGGCAAATACACTTTGGTTGGTTTTGCAGTCCAGGATAAGATTATACTGTTCTTTACGCTTGGTAAAGTTTTCTTTTTGATAATCCATGACCTGATCAAACCCCAAAGACAGCATTTTCTCCTGTTTGGCCAGGGAATCAACTCCAACTACATAGCAGTTCTTTAGTTTGGCAAGTTGCAGGCCAAGTGTACCAACACCACCACCTCCACCATTGATCAAAATCTTTTGCCCTTCCTGAAGCTGTGCTTTGCCGAACGCTTGCTGAGCCAATAAGGCAGCGTGGGGAAGGGCAGCTGCCTGGAAAAAATCCAGACCTTCTGGCATTTTTTTGACCGCATTGGCGGAAATACTTATGTACTGGGCAAAACTTCCGAAACCATAATGGGAGATGTCCCCATAAACGGCATCACCAACATGAAAGTCCGCCACATTGGAGCCAACTTCTGCCACAATTCCGGACAGTTCCATACCGGGTATGGACTTTTTTGGTTTGGAAAGTCCAAACATAAGTCGATATAGATAAGGCTTTCCGGTGACCATGGACCAATCATAATCGTTGATGGCTGTGGCCTTTATCTGAATTAACAATTGATCGGGTCCAGGTTTGGGTTTGTCCATTTCTTTTACCTGCAATACCTTTTCCGGAGGACCATAACTACTGTAATAGAGTACTTTCATTAGTTAACGAATATCCGGGAATTTCGGGGGAAAATCAAGTATGGGAAAGAGCTATGATCATTTTATCCATGGAAATCCCGTAGTTGTTGATTTTAGGATGGCGTCCGTTGTTTATCCTACATGTTTGTAAATCATTCACTACCTTAAGGGTGGCCTTAGAGCAGGTGTTGTCCTTTTTGTACAATTTGGACAGATGTACAAGCTATAACTTTGTATTTTATGAAGAGACTTACCCTTTTTTCTACATTTATTTTAGGCTTGGTAAGCCTTAGCGCATCAGCCCAAACCCGGCTATCCGGCCATATAGTGGATTTGGATTCACGTCAACCGGTGGATTTCGCCAATATTGGGATTCTGAATAAGAATGTGGGCACGGTCTCGGATTTTGACGGCAGCTTTAAACTTGATCTGGCGAAATCGGAAATCAATGCCACGGACACCCTGCAGATTTCTAGAATAGGCTATAAGACGGTAAAATTCTCTACTAAGGACTTCTTGGAACAATTGAATACCAAACCAGTTATTGAACTGGAGGCCACCACCTACGAACTGGAAGGCATTGTGGTCAAGAGCAGCGACTCGGACAAAAGGCGTATGGGCTACCAGAGCCGGTCCAAGCGCCTCTTCGGCTTTTGGAACGACAGTCTGGCCCTTGGGGGCGAGCATGCCTCCAAGATCATGGTACGGCGCGGGCCTGTAAAGCTGGAAGACCTGTCCTTCCATGTGGCGGCGAACATCTCGGACAGCATCCTGGTGCGGGTGAATGTCTACGAACTTGAAAGGGGGCTTCCGGGAAAGAACTTTACCACGGCCAATATCCTTCACACCATCAAACAGCGACAGGGCACCATCAAGATTGACCTGTCTCCCTACAACATTGTGGTGGACGACCACTTTGTGATCAGCCTTGAGCTGTTGAAGATCTATGGGGGCAGGGTCGGCATCGGCATATCGGCCTTTGATGATGGCGCACGTTCCTATACCCGAGTAGTTAGCCAGGGTAGGTGGAAACGGATGCGCAAGGGCTTTACCATTGCCTATCACCTGAACACCTCCTCAGTAGATAAAGAGGATTTGATTGCGGCAAAGGATGGAATCCCGAAAAGGGACCGCCCTGACAGGGTCTCCCTCCTATGGGATACCTCACGCTCCATGGAGCAACGTGATCTGGAGAGGGAATTGGCATTTTTGGACGCCTATTTTGGGCAAGTGGAAAACACCACTGTTGACTTGAGAAAGTTCAGCAACCGTTGGAAACCTGCAGAGCAGTTCCAAATCAAGAACGGGGATTGGGCCGAACTGAGACTGGAATTGGAATCTACGCGGCACGATGGAGGAGCAAGTCAGGAGTTATGGGACAGTATGGAAGTCTCTGGCCATGTACTGCTCTTTACCGACGGAAAAAACTACCCAGAAGATTTGGGCAAAGAATGGTCCGCAGACCTTTTTACCATCAATGGGAATTCTGGTGGTAACCATAAATTTTTGAAAGAGCTGGCAGAGGACCATGGCGGCAACTATCTGAACTTGGAAAAATTAGTGGATCTTTCAAAGGCCGTGCAGTTCACAAAATATCGCATTAAGGATAATCTGGAATACGCCACTAGTCTGGATGCCAAGATGGCAGCAACGGTCAGGGGAAGCGTGGGAGACCTGGACCTTCCCTTACAGAATGTACACGTGAAGGTCAGGGGGACCGACCGAAAGACCAGGACAGATGCCAAGGGCGATTTTTCCATTCAGGCCTTTGACGGGGAGATCTTGGATTTTTCATACCCCGGTAGGGAAGATGCCTCCTCCGTGGTAAATACGGGCTCGCAGATGCTGAAGATCATCATGCCAATAGGCATCACGGCCCTTGAAGAAGTGGTGCTGGAGGAGAACCGAAAACTGGAAGAATTGCACCGCCCTTTGAACAAGGACATCAATACCCGTTTTGGAAAGTTGGACATGAACAGGATAGGATTTAGTGCAAAACAAATATCGGGCGATAAGCTAAGTCAAAGTGTTCAGAACATTTGGGAAGCATTGGCAGGAAAGTTTGCAGGAGTGAAGATTAGGGGTACGTTAGTAGCAATCAGAGATGGGGAAGTTTTAGGACTATTCGCTTCTTGGGATGTTGATGGGCACATTTACCAACCCGAAGACCCGCCTTTTCATATCAATATTCAAGATGTTAAGGACATCACAGTATTACCACCTGCCTGGTCAAGGGCAAAGTATGGTAGGCTGGCCCTTGGAGGAATTGTTATCGTGCGTACCATCAGCAATACTTTTGACGAAGAAGTTTCGCAGAACAAGCCTGGAAAACCAAAAAACCTTTATGACAGTGATGCCATAGAATTGGCGACAGGAATGGCCAGTAAGCCCATTTATGTCCAACGCATCGTTCAGGCTGAATCGGTTTCTGAGGGCTATAAGAACTATATGCAGGAGCGAAGGAATTATGGCTCCGTTCCAAGTTTTTACCGAGAGTCAAGTGCGATTTTCAAGAGTCATTGGAACAGTGATACCACATCTGACCTTATCAAATCCAATCTGTTGGAAGTTTTTCATGATAGCGTGGATGCGCTGAAGATTTTGGCCTATTCCTATGAAGAGGAGGAAAAGTTTGCTGAAGCCAAGTTGGTCTATGAACGAATCCATACGATTTCCCCTTCTCTGCAGGCCAAAAGGGACTTGGCGCGAATGTTGACAAAATTGGGTAGTTATAAGGAGGCCTGGTCCGTCTATAAAAGCTATGTCAGTAATCGGGACCACCTCGAAGAAGAAGGATTGGACCAACTGGCACGGAGAGAGATTCTTGCCTTCGTCCAGAACCATGGAGATAAGGTAGGTCTTGATGCTTCCAAGTTCAGTTTTGAAGAACTTGGCGATTTAAGCCTTATTGTGGAGTGGAACGACCCCAACACCCAATTTGAACTCCAATTCGTTGGGCCCGACCAAAGGTTTTTTAACTGGAACAATACCGTGGAAGTCAGTCAGAAACAGACCCTGGAGGGGAATTTGTCCACGATCTTCGATATTGATGAGTCCCAACAAGGGGAGTGGCTGGTGAATATGACCTATATGGGCAACCAAGCTAATTTGCCAACCTATCTCAAATTCACCCTAAGGAACAATACAACGGGTGAGGAAGAGATGAAGATGGTGACCTTGCGGCAACAAAAGGTAAAATACAAGGTAATGGACATCAGCAGCAAAGGAATGATGTTGTATTGAGCTAGCTCTTTTTTACTTCAATTGCGCTGATGAAATTTCAAAATTGATGGTGGCCTTTCCAAAAGTGGCTTTCCAGAAGTTATAGGTACTTCCCCAAGATGCATCGGGATTTCCATCCCGCGCAAAATTTTCAAGGTTAAAATTTAGGGTTTCCAACTGCTCATCAGAAACTCCATTTTTTGAAATGACAACCACCAAGGCATCAAATTCCGTTTGGGCGTTCTGTGAGGAGGGTACCCTTGCCCCATTTTCCGCAACGATGTCTTCGGCCGTATAGCTGGTTATGGCATCGGCCTTGAACACCCCAAACTCCGCGGTGGGTTGTGGGTTTTCTGCCACGGTAACAGTTTCCAGTTCATCTTCACCAATTAGCCCCATTGAATATAGTTCCAGATTGGCGTAGGGCACAGAGTTGCCGCCATTGGCCACAGTTCCAAAACCAGCACTTCCTTCGACAAGTCCACGATATCTGTCATCTCCAAGACTTTCCAGTTCATCAAAACCTCCCAATTGACCTCCTACGCTTGAATATCCCCAATGCCCACCTGCAGAAGTGGGAATTAATCCATGATTGCTCCAATAATGTAGGATTTCATGCAGAAAGGGTCCATTTCTGATGTATTCGGTCCGTGGCATATGGATCACTGTTTTTAGTTTTCCATCAGATCCAAAGGTATCCGTATTGTCCCAGAGTGACCTTCCCAAGCCCTCAATGTCATTCTTGGCTGGGGTCGTCAATCCGTAATACAGATTTTCTGGCTGTGAGCCTTCAACCGAAAGGATGATGATAAAATCAAAGTCATCTTTGAAATGTTCATACACTTTGTTGGAAACAGCTCGCATATCGCCATTTCCCGTCAAGAATTGATTGTATGCCGTATCGGAAAGCTCTAAATGGGCAAACCTTTTTTCTTGGTTAAGGGTAAACCCCTGCTCCAATTCAAGGGTTTCCCCCGTTGTCGTAGTATCGTCATTCGTGTCATCATTAGGAGTATCCTGCTCTGACATTTCAGGATTATCAGGGGCATTCGATAGTTCTTCCATGGTATTGGAATCTTTGCTGCAGGACACAATGATAAAGGAGAAGACTAGAAAAAGAGCAGGGATTCGGAGGGATTTGGGGCTATACATAAGTGTTCTATTTTAAAATTGGAACGTAGATGCCCAGAACATATTTCATTGAAACACAGGATCTCGATGAAATACGGGTACCGCCGAAAGGTCAAAGTTTCGTTTTGTCCATGCTTGTCCCCATTTTTGAGTTATGCCAATCTATTTATCTTTGAAAAAATACTATTCTTGATGACGAACATACCTAACTGGCAGACTGCTATTGAATTTGAAGATATCACCTATAAAAAAAGCGATGGCGTTGCGCGGATAGCGTTTAATCGCCCTAATGTAAGGAATGCCTTTAGGCCCAAGACCACAAGTGAACTTTACAAGGCATTCTATGATGCCCAAGAAGACACCTCCATAGGTGTAATCTTGCTTTCGGCGGAAGGACCCTCAACCAAAGACGGGGTTTACTCCTTTTGCAGTGGAGGGGACCAAAAGGTTAGGGGGCATAAGGGATATGTTGGGGAAGATGGATACCATAGGTTGAACATTTTGGAAGTGCAACGTTTGATACGTTTTATGCCCAAGGTGGTCATCGCTGTGGTTCCAGGATGGGCTGTTGGTGGAGGACATAGCCTTCATGTGGTTTGTGATATGACCCTGGCCAGTAAGGAACATGCCATATTTAAGCAGACCGATGCTGATGTCACCAGTTTTGATGGAGGATATGGTTCTGCCTATTTGGCTAAAATGGTGGGCCAGAAAAAGGCAAGGGAGATTTTCTTTCTTGGTCGAAACTACTCGGCCCAGGAGGCCTACGAAATGGGAATGGTAAATGCCGTTGTTCCCCATGAAGAGCTTGAAGCAACTGCATATCAATGGGCGCAAGAGGTATTGGAAAAATCCCCGACCTCTATAAAGATGCTAAAGTTTGCCATGAACCTCACCGATGATGGAATGGTAGGGCAACAAGTATTTGCTGGGGAAGCCACTCGTTTGGCCTATATGACGGATGAAGCCATTGAGGGCAGAAATGCCTTTTTGGAGAAACGAAAGCCAAACTTTGGGAAAAATAAATGGATCCCTTAAAGGATCCCCCCATCAACCAAATTGCAATAAAGAAGTTAAAGTTGTATCAGTTTATGCTCTAGCCTCTCCAGTTTGGCCTTGTCCTTGGCCATTTTCATCTCCAACTTGGCGGCTTTCAGTTCCAACTTTTCGCGTCCCACTTCAGATAGGTTTTTTGTGGAGGCATTTTTTCGGGCATTCAATTTTTCCAGTTTAATACCATCCGTTCGCTGCTTGGTTTTAAGTTTAAGAACGGACCGCTCCATTTTGTTTCGCTTTTTAAGGGCCTTCACAGTTTTTTTGGCTTCTTTTTCCTCCAATTTTAATTGGTATTCCGATTTCTGCACCGTGGCCATGGTTTCAATTTCTGCTTCAGTCAATGTAGCTTCAGCATTGTCCGTTTGTGCATGGACACCATATGCTGATAAACAAATGGTTACAAGAGTAAAGATTGTTGTTCTCATGGGTTTCGTTTTTAATTGTGACACCAATGCTACCTTTAGGTCACATTTGAAGAGGAAATGCCCAAAACTAAAAAGAGCCTTGCCACTTGGGTCAAGACTCTTTTACGAGAACACTATATGAAAATGAAAAAATTTACTTTCGTAATTATTACATGGTAAATGTACCACCAGTGTTTCCGCAAATGAAATTATTGTTGTGAACGTGCCTTTTGTTGTGGTTTGCCGCCCACTTTAGTGCATTACATCGATTTACGGTATACTTTTTACGACAGCCGACAATATCTCGTTAATATTAAATTCAGGGTCTTCGGCCAGTCCAGTTCGCACCACTACCAATTCTTTGGAAGGAATAACAAATACATACTGCCCTTGATAGCCGTTACAAGAAAATAGGTCTCTGGGCACATCTGGATACTTCCCTTGGGAGTTCAGCCAAAAATGGGCTCCGTACCATCCATCGGAACCCGCAGTTGGGGTAGTAATGTAATCCACCCAACTGTCCTTGAACAATTGTTCTCCGTTCCAAAGGCCTCTGTCTAAATACAGCTGACCAAACCTGGCCCAATCCCTGGTGCTGGCCCAACTGTATGAAGAGCCTACGTAATTTCCGGCAACATCTGCCTCCAAAACCATGGAGTACATGCCTATCTTGTCAATAAATGATTTATAGGGGAAGTCAAGATATTCCTGGTGGGACCTAAATTGCTGTCTCAAGATTCCCGATAGTAGGTTGGAAGTACCAGAGGAATAATTCCATATTTCCACAGGTGGCGCCACGGCCGGTTTGTTTCTTTGTGACATGGTCATATCGCTTTCCAGAAACAACATTTTGGTCACATCGGAAATTTTGGTGTAATCCTCATCCCACTCCAATCCACTTTGCATACGTAATAGGTGGTTTAGGGTGATTTCTTTTCGCTCATCGTCACCCCATTCCGCAATTGGCGCTGGCCATTCCATTTCAAGTTTACCTTCCTGTTCCAAAACACCATAGCATGTGGCCAGGACACTTTTGGTCATGGACCATCCCAAAATGGGCGTATCCTTGGTGAATCCGTCCGCATATTTTTCAGCGATAAGATGGCCCTTATAAAGGACAAGTAAGGTTCGTGTCTTTTGTACTTCTGGGTCGCCAAAGGCAAGTGCAATGGCCTTGTTCAATTGATCCTGGTCAATTTCCGGAAAAATGGTATCTAACGGTGCCTGTTGACCGTAAGGATATGGAATGGTATCCGATGGCTGAATTCGGTTGGGTTTGATTTGAATTTTGTTGGCCTCATAGTCATCCGTAACCAATACGGTTCCCAGACCTTCCCTATACAGCGCCTCTCTGTTCATTAGTCCATATACCGAGGCAGCAGCAGTTTTTTGCTGCTGATCCACCTCGGTGTCAGCGAGTTTTATCAAAGGAACGTTGTTGTCGTTTTGGGTTACGGATGCTGCGGTACGCTCTGCGACAAAAACGGCTGAAGCCATGTTCTTGGCAGCATATCCTGAAATAATGTTGAGTTTGGGATAGTTTAAATAAACAATCACTGCCAAGACAATAAATAGCAGCAGCAAAATGCGCTTAAGTAGTTTCATAAAGTAAGATTTATCGTAAATTTCTGGAACTAAATATAAACATTTACTTCATGTCCAACTTAGGAATGATCATTGAAGAGCGAAGTAGGGATATCGGCGATTTTTTAG
>JBCCUY010000117.1:0-9372 GCA_039196145.1 Bacteroidota bacterium | reverse complement strand
CGGGAATCCTGTGGTGGCTTTATTGGCCATTTTTGCTTCCTTTATGCAATTCACCGGTTATGGCATCGGTTTTCTTAGGTCTACGATCTTGCTTAACTTTAGTAGCAGGGAACCGGAGGCGCTGTTTCCCAAACTGTTCTTTAAAAAACAATAGGAGGTGTTGAAAAAAGTATTGCTCGGGCTTAACAAGAGAAAAGCGAAGGTGTTTTTGCTTTTCTTGGTTAGCTCTTTTCTAGCTTGGTTTTTGAGCAATCTGTCGGAATCCTACGAGTCCAGAGCCAATTTCGTCCTTAACTACAGGAATTTACCGGACACGCTATTGCTTAGCAATGATGCGGTTACCAATCTGGAGGCAAAGCTAAAAACCAGCGGATTCCAGTTTTTGTATTATAACTTTAACAGTAAGCGGGTAAATATCGATTTGTCCCAGGTAGAAAAAAGGAACGGAACTTTTGTTTTATCGGAAGCGGATTTGAAAAAACAACTGGAAGCCCAGCTTTCCCAAAACATTTCCCTTTTAGATTTGGACAGGAAGCTATTGGTGGTGGATCTCTACCAGGTTACTTCAAAGGAAGTACCCGTTAGGGCCGAACTTGATATTACATTTGAACAGAATTATATTTTGGACGGAGGACCGGTAGTTAGTCCCTCCTCGGTTTTGGTGAAGGGCCCAAAAGAGGAAATCGATACCCTTCGCCAGATATCGACAACCCGAATTGAACTGGCCAATGTGGCCACGGATTTCTCACAGGAAGTATTGTTGGTCTTCCCCAAGGGATTGGTAAATAGTATTTTCTCCACGAACAGGGTGGAGGTTTCAGGAAAGGTCGTGAAATTCTCCGAACGTATCTTTGAAGTGCCAATAAAAGTCATTAATTCCCCTGAAGGATTTCAAGTAAAGACCTTCCCCAACGAAATATCGGTGCTCTGTAAGGCCACCATTGAGCGACTTAAGGATATTGTACAAGATGATTTTGAAGTTGTGGTGGATTACAAACAGGTAGGTAACTCTAGCGGAAATGTGCTCTTTGCAGAGATTGCGCAAGGTCCTGAGAATATATATGACCTAAGACTATTGGACAACAAGGTTAATTTTGTATTGGAACAGGAATGAAGGTTGTTGGTCTAACGGGAGGTATAGGTAGTGGTAAAAGCACAGTGGCCCAAATGTTTCGGGATTTGGGAGTGC
This sequence comes from Bacteroidota bacterium, assembly GCA_039196145.1. GTDB lineage: Bacteria > Bacteroidota > Bacteroidia > Flavobacteriales > Flavobacteriaceae > Flagellimonas. The sequence goes on along the minus strand of JBCCUY010000117.1, from coordinate 8,183 downwards.
CCGTATACGATTCGGATTTCGAGGCCAAGCAATTGATGACCTCATCCCAACAACTAAAATCGGACATCGTTGATCTTCTTGGAACCAACGCCTATGTCGAAGGAGAATTAAATCGATCTTATATAGCAACGAATGTTTTTACGAACATAGATTTGTTACAACAGTTGAATGGACTGGTGCATCCGGCGGTTAAATCCCATTTTAAGGACTGGGCATTGGCCCAAAAAAGTCCCTATGTTATTCAAGAGACAGCACTGATCTATGAAAATGAATCGCAGGACCAGTATGATAAGGTCATTGTGGTAACGGCGCCAAAAGAGATTAGGTTAAAGCGGGTCATGGACCGGGATGGATCTACTGAAAAAGAAGTCTTAGATCGAATGCGAAATCAAATTGATGAAGAAAAAAAGGTGAATTTAGCTGATTTCAACATCGTTAATTTGGATTTGGAGAGCACAAGGAACCAGATTGCCGAACTTCACGAATTACTGGGACTCCAAATGGATTAGGTCCTAATTTTAACATTTTTGTTAAGGTTAGGTTAAACGATAAAAGGCCTAAATGTTAAATTTTTAATTTTACCCCAATGAACAAGAAGCTATTCGTTCTTCTCGTCATTCTTATGAGTTTGTCCCTGTTGGGGATAATCTTCGTTCAAGTTTATTGGATAAGAACATCGATAGACGATAAAGAGGAGCAATTTTCGAGGACGGTCACAGATATTTTGGACAAGGTGGCCAGCAGGGTGGAGAAAAGGGAAATGAAGGATTACTCAGATCGTTTGGCTTCACTCGTGGATAGCATTGGACAACCTAAAACCACACAGTTCAGAAATTTTTTATTTGTTGATAGAGACCTTAATTCAGATGAAATACTGTTTTATTCACACGGTATTCTGGAAGAGGACTACAACATAACATCAACGTTCTTTGATAATTTAAACGGGGAAGACGATACCACCACGTTTAAAAATTTCACAAGCAAACGTACCAAGGCCGTATTCAAAGAGGAATATGGACTGGATGGGAAAAGCTATAGCCTTACACCCATTCAGCGTGCGGAAAAAATAGGAGGCCTTTCCAGTATAGATAAGGCTGCTTGGGAAGACGTGTTTATGGAATATGCCAAAAGTAGGCCTATTCATAAAAGAGTATCCAAAAAGGAATTGGAATTATTGTTGAGCCAGGAATTGGGCAATAGAAACATTGACATTGATTACGAGTACGGACTTTATAGCGATGGTTATCCCACTAAGGTTCGCTCTAAAAAGTTCAAGTTTTCGGAAGCTAAAATGTACAAAGCTCCAATCTTTAAAGATGGAGAAGGAAACTCGAGCTTTTCGTTGTTACTGACGTTTCCGTCCATGAACAAGTTTCTTTTCCAGTCTATTATGGGAATGGCACTGCTGTCCTTGATTTTCACCTTGGTCATAATGATTGCCTATTCCAGTGCAATCTATCAATTGATTAAACAAAAACAGATATCCGAAATTAAATCGGATTTTATCAATAACATGACCCACGAGTTCAAGACACCTATTGCCACGATCAATTTGGCGGTCGAGGCAATTCGGAATCCTCAGTCCATAGAGGACAAGGACAAGGTACTTAGATACTTAGGCATGATCAAGGACGAGAATAAACGGATGCATGCGCAGGTGGAGAACGTTCTTCGGATCTCAAAACTGGAGAAAAACCAGTTGGATATCCGAAAAGACCGTGCGGATGTTCATGAGATAATTGAGGATGCGGTTACACATATTGAACTGATCGTGTCGGATAGGGGAGGATACGTAAACACACATTTGGATGCGGAAAGGTCTGAAATTTTGGCCAATGACACCCACTTTACCAATGTTATCGTAAACATTTTGGATAATGCGGTAAAGTATTCACCAGAATCCCCAAAAATTGATGTTTATACAGAATTGGTAAAAAACAACATCATCATAAAAATAAAAGACCAAGGCGCGGGAATGAGCAAGGTGGTCTTAAAGAAGGTTTTTGAAAAATTTTACCGGGAACATACCGGAGATATACATAATGTAAAGGGCCATGGACTGGGATTGGCCTACGTAAAACGAATAATTGAAGATCATCAGGGAGAGGTTTATGCGGAAAGTGAAAAAGGAAAAGGAAGTACTTTCTTTATAAAACTACCTTTAATTTAGAAAACTATGGAGACAGAGAAAAAGAAAATACTTTTGGTAGAGGACGACCCCAATTTTGGGATTGTGCTCAAGGATTACTTGTCTATGAACGACTTTGATGTGGTCCTAGCCAAGAATGGAATGGAGGGTTTTGAAAAGTTCAAAAAAGATAATTATGACGTATGTATTTTGGATGTCATGATGCCCTACAAGGATGGGTTCACTCTTGCGCGTGAAATTCGTGAGAAAAATGAGAACGTCCCCATTATTTTCCTTACCGCCAAAACTATGAAAGAGGATGTTCTAAAGGGGTATAAGGCTGGAGCTGATGATTATTTGAACAAACCGTTTGATTCCGAAGTACTTTTGATGAAGCTTAAGGCCATTTTGCAGCGTAAGGCATCAAGTACCTTGGCGGATAGTAAACAATTTGAATTCCAGATTGGGAACTTTCATTTGAACTCCAAACTGCGGTTTTTGACCTATATGGAGGAGGAACCTATTAAATTGTCCCCCAAGGAAAACGAATTATTGCGTTTGTTGGCCTTGCATGAAAACGACCTAATGCCTAGGGAGCTGGCCCTGACCAAGATTTGGAGGGATGATAACTACTTCACCTCAAGAAGTATGGACGTTTATATCGCCAAACTTAGGAAGTACCTTAAGCGGGATGATGTGGTTGAGATACTCAATATTCACGGTGAAGGATTTAGATTGGTGGTAAAGGCTGAAAATCAGTAAAAAACCCGATATAAAAATAAAAAACCACCTGAAAGGGTGGTTTTTATTTTTAATCCAATTGCTTCACGATTGTGTCCACAATATTCTCTGGCGATAGTTTTATGGATACAATTATGGCATCTTTAGGCGGCTCCAAAGTGTCAAATTGGGATTGAAGTAATGCAGCGGTCATAAAATGCCCTTTTCTTGCTTTCAACCTGGAGGTAATCAGGTCATAGGAACCTTCCAAGTGTACAAATTGAAGCGTATTTCCCATTTGATTTCTTAGGATGCCCCGATAATTTTCCTTTAGCGCGGAACAGGCAATAATGGCCCCGGTGGCCTTGTGTTCTATAGCTAGCTGATTTAGGCGCTCCAACCAGCCCTTCCTGTCATCATCGTTCAATGGAATGCCAGCACTCATCTTTTGTACATTTTCCTCGGGATGATAGTCATCTCCGTCAAAAAATGGAAAATCCAGGCGTTTGGAAAGCTTTGTGCCAATGGTGGATTTTCCTGTGCCTGAAACCCCCATGATTATGAGCACTGTAGGCTGTTTATCCATGGTTTGCTGCTAATTTTTGATTGATCTTGTCCATGACATTATTGGATTCCATGTCAAAATCAACCCAAATAATCTTTTCATTTTTTCTTAGCCAAGTAAGCTGTCTTTTGGCAAACCTCCGCGTGTTCTTTTTAATTTCGGAAATCGCAAAGTCCAGCGTAAAATCCTCTTCAAAATAGGAAAACAGCTCTTTGTAACCAACAGTTTGTAGCGCATTAAGGTTTCGGAAAGGATACAACTTTTTGGCCTCATCCAACAATCCCGATGCTATCATAAGGTCTACCCGTTGATTGATTCGGTCGTAAATCATCTTCCTGTCCGCCTGAATACCGATGTATAGAGCCTCGAACTTCTTTTTTTTCTTTTTCTGATTAAGAAAGGAGGAATAGGGCCGCCCGGAGTCGCGATAAATTTCTAAAGCCCGTATAAGCCGATGTGGATTACTGATGTCCACCATTTCATGGTATTTAGGGTCTACTTTCAATAGCTCATTTTGTAGACTCTCTAGCCCTTTTTCAGATAACCTTTTATTTAGTAATTCTCTGATTTTTGGGTCGACCTTGGGAAATTCATCCAATCCGTGGATTACGGCATCTACATATAGGCCACTGCCCCCAACTAGAACTACTTGGTCATGGTCCTTGAACAGTTCCTGTAGCTGCAAATTTGCATCACGCTCAAAATCACCCACCGAATAAGCATCGTGAATACTCTTATGTTGGATGAAGTGATGTGGGACAGTTTTCAACTCTTCAGTTGAAGGAACAGCGGTTCCAATTTCCATTTCTTTAAAAAATTGACGTGAATCCGCTGAAATGATTTCGGTTCCCAATTGCTTTGCAATAGTAATTGCCAATTTGGTCTTTCCAATGGCCGTTGGCCCAACAACCGCGATTACCATCTTAGGCTTCATAGCAGTTCCCCGCAGTTATAGCAATTCTTGGCATCGTCCCTATGCCCTTCACTGCCACAACTTGGACAAGCTTGGGTATTCATGTGCACAATGCTATTCCCTTTAAGACCTTTTTTATGTCTTGAGAATTCAACCGTTACAATCCCAGTTGGGACCGCAATAATTCCGTATCCTAAAATCATGATGACCGTGGCCAGAAACTGACCTAAATTGGTTTGGGGTGCAATATCGCCATAACCCACAGTGGTCAAGGTCACAATGGTCCAGTAGATACTTCTTGGGATACTGGTAAAGCCGGCTTCATCACTTTCAATAAGGTACATTATGGTTCCCATGATCACAGAAAGAATAAGAACCACATAGATGAATACTGCAATTTTGGCCCTACTGGCCTTTAAGGCAGCTTTAAGCTGGGAAGCCTCGCCCATGAACTTTACCAACTTTAGAATCCTAAAAATTCGAAGCAAACGAAAGGCCCTTACGGCCAATAATACCTGCGAGCCTGCAAGGATATAGGACAGATAAAGTGGAATAGTGGATACAAAATCAATGATGCCATAGAAACTAAAAACATACTTCCAGGGCTTCCGAATACTTACAAGTCGGGCAATATATTCCAGTGTAAAAAAGATGGTCACGACCCATTCCAGGGTCAGCAGAATTGTATGGTAATGTTGGTCCACTTCTTTTACGCTTTCAAGCATCACCAAGACGACACTGAGTACAATTAGGGCCACCAGTACAATGTCAAAAAGCTTTCCTAGCGGGGTGTCTGCCTCGTAGATAACTTCGTGAAGGGTATTTTTCCAACCGGAATGTACTTTCTGTGTTTTCAAGAAGTGGTTGTTAACTCCAAAACCTTGAGATTGTTGTTTTTTCTCAAGAACGATTCGACAATAAAAGTAGTGTTCTCGTCACTGTTCATTGGGGTTATAATCGATTCTAAGATATGAATATTATTTATTTGATGGTTGAGTTCAACATACCCAAACCCCCGGAGCCTGCCATTTTTGACCAAGACGAAACTGCGTTCACCAATATCACGGCCCTTATCTATCAACGCAACGGTTTTACCAGAGATGCTATATTTTTCTACCGCGGCAAACACTTTCGTATTGTATTCCTCAACCTTGTCAACGTTCGTGAAATGGGCGCTGCCATTTTGTGCTTCATGTTGTCCGTTGCCTAAGCCCAAAGCGGATGGGGCCAATTCAAATTCCTCACTTATCTTGCCTAAAAAGCTTTGGGCGGAGGGAATTCCATTAAATGCAATATGTTGTTCTTTTTGATGTTTGTGCTTGGCAATTTCAACGGAAATATGTGGTGTTCCGTTTTTATGAAAATTGATGACATGGGAAAAGAGCTTGTTTTTGGCAATATGGTTGTGCCTTGGCCTGTTTTTTTTAAGCTCTTGATATTCTTTGAGGATTGCCACCAATTCGCTTCCAGTGCGCTCAAAGGAAACTTTTTTGGTCTCTTTTTGAAGCTTTCGCGCCAATTGTCCTACGTTGGTAAAGTGTTGGTTCACTCTTTTCTTGGCATTTTTGGTCTTTCCCAAAAAGATGATTTCCCCATCCTTATCGTGCATGTAATATACTCCAGTTTCTGATGGGAGTTCCGAAACAATATCCAGCTGGGTAGGGGAGAGTTCCCCTTGGGATTCCTCACGAATGACCTCTGTAATGATCGTCTTTTCCGAATCTTTATCCAAAAGCATCTTAAAAAGCTTCAGTGTTGCGATGGCATCACCATTGGCCCTATGTCGGTCGCTCATGGGAATGCCTAACGATCGGACTAATTTTCCCAGGCTGTGCGATTCGGCGTCGGGAAGTAATTTTTTGGAAAGGTCCACGGTACAAAGTGTCTTACGCTGAAAATCGTATCCCAATCTTCTGAATTCTGTCCGCAAAATCCTGTAGTCGAACTGGGCGTTGTGTGCCACAATTACGGCGCCTTGGGTTATTTCCACGATGCGTTTTGCAACCTCATGGAATTTTGGGGCGGAACGCAACATTTTGGCATTGATACCTGTAAGTTTTGTTACAAAGGGCTGGATTTCACGCTCCGGGTTTACCAAACTCATAAATTTGTCCACAACCTGATGGCCATCGAAACGGTGGATGGCAATTTCCATAATACCCTCCTCATTGTATTTGCCCCCGGTGCTTTCAATGTCTAGAATGGCGTACATGAATCGCTGGAAAAATAATTAATGATAGTTACGTGCTCCAAAGATACTACTTCCTATGCGCACCATTGTGCTGCCTTCCTCTATAGCAATGGTATAATCCCCACTCATTCCCATGGAAAGTTCACTGATTTTGGGCAATTTTAGTTGTACTTGATCAAATACACTTTTGAGGTGGGCGAACTCCTTTCTCACTTGTTCTACATCTTCCGTGAAGGTGGCCATGCCCATTAGGCCCACAACTTCAACATGCCTTAATTCTTGGAAAGCCTCTGAATCCAAAATTTCAGCAAGTTCCTTTTCATCAAGTCCAAATTTTGTGCTTTCCTCAGCAATATGCATCTGGAGCAGACATCTTATGGTCCTATTATGTTTTTTGGCCTGTTTGTTTATTTCAGTTAACAACCGGAAGCTGTCCACGCCATGCACCAATGAAACGAACTCAGCCATATACTTCACCTTGTTCCGTTGCACATGGCCAATCATATGCCACTCAATATCTTTTGGCAAAACTTCCCATTTATGGGTCATTTCTTGGATTTTGTTCTCTCCAAAGATGCGCTGTCCGGCTTCATAGGCTTCCAAAACCGTTTCAACAGGTTTTGTTTTGGAAACGGCAACCAAGGTTACTTCGTCGGGAATTCCGGCTGTTATTTTTTTGAGTTTTTCTGAAATCGACATCGTGCTAAAATTCATAAATGGTCAACCCGCTTCGTAACTTGGGTTCAATATAGGTGCTTTTTGGGGGCATTACCAAACCGGCATCCGCAATGGCCTTTATTTCCGTAATGGTAATGGGCACCAAGCTGAAGCCCACTGCGAACTCGCCCTTGTCAATGCTCTCCTTCAGGCGAATTAGGTTATGTTTCCCAAAACCATAAGAAATACGCTTATCATTCCTGAGGTCGTGTATTCCCAAAATGGGCTCTAAAATGGTTTTGTACAGAATGTGCGTGTCCAATTCGCTAAGGGCATCTGTGAACTGGTAAACGGTTTTGCGGAGGTAAAGTGAATAGAAATCACCATCCAGATACATGCTAAAATGGTGTTTTTGTGTTGGTTTGTAAAGCCCCTCTTCCCTTTTTTCGATTCTGAAATATGTATCGAGCTGAATCAGAAACTCGTTCTTACTGAACCCATTAAGGTCTTTGACCATTCGGTTGAACTCATAGATTTTGATTTCTGATTCTGGAATGAGGTAGGCCATAAAAAAATTATAGGCTTCCTTCCCGCTATGCTTGGGATTTGAGGACTTCTTTTTCCCTGCAAGTAGGTTGGAGGAAGCACTTCTGTGATGCCCATCCGCAATGTAAAGCGCTCCTTTGTTGGCAAAGATGGTCTGCAATTCTTGCACAACTTCAGGGCTATCTATTTTCCAAAGCTTGTGCCCAATTTTGTCTGTTGTGGTAAAATGATACTCAGGGTCATGGCACATTTCCTTGTCCAGAATTGAACTTACGGAGGGGTCATCCTCATAGGTCATCAACACGGGTTCAGCGTTAAATCCAACCGTGTCAAGATAATTGGCGAAAAGTTCTTCCCGCCTTTGGATGGTATCCTCATGCTTTTTTATGATATCATCTTGATAATCCTTTACACTACAGGCACAAAAAAAACCACGGGTCTTAAAGTCTCCCTTGCCAATTTG
>JBCCUY010000116.1:0-9396 GCA_039196145.1 Bacteroidota bacterium | reverse complement strand
GTCTTTATTTTGCCTCATTCAAACTCCAGTCGTAATCCAAATATTCAATTTTCGCTTTCTTGGAAACAGGGTTGTCCAAATAGGTGTTGATGTATTCCAAAAGAGATTTCTGTTCGGTAAAATCACCCTTGTACCATTTGAAAATCTTGGATAATTGAGCTTCCCTACCAGAAAAGCTGTTCCTTGTTTTATCATTTACAAAATCTACTGCGGTTTTGGTAAGCAGGCGCTCCATACTTTGGGCCGTAAAGGCAACATTGAGCAGTTTAGGGCAGGAATAAGAGGCACAATTGATGGCAAAATGAATCCTGGGCTCCTCCATTTTTCGGAGTACTTCGTGTTCAATATAGTTTAGTGAAACCAAATCCTTTCCGAGGGTAATCCATTTTTTCTTCCAGCGGCTTGGAATTTCCTTGATACTCGAAACCGGATAATGGTCCAAAATCAACTTTACTGTTGCTGCATTGTACAGGTTGATGTAAAAGGCCAATTCTTCATTCCGTTCCCATGAAGTATCAGGAATGTGTTCTGACAAATCCTTGAGGTAGGTATCCAACTCAACAGTACTTTCCTTAAATCCCTGATAATTGACGTTGCCTTGATCATCCACATACTGCCCAAGAAGGTTCCCCCAAACGGTATGATTGGGATATGCAGGATTTTCAGAATAGGAAGTTGACCCCACAAAGTCCTTTACCGATGCTTGGGAGTTAATAGCCGGTGCACTGCCCATACAGGAGAACAACAGCAAAATCCAAGAGAATCGTGCCATAACATTCATTTGCAATTTTTTTTAAACATGAGTTATCCCATCATGCTATAAGTACTAGCAACAGCCACCGCCGTTATAGTGCCACGTACTTTCACTTACGAAAATCTCGCCCGAAGCATTTTTCAAAGCTGCAGCTGTCTTATCGCAAACCGCGAGAGGCTGGTTTTGAAGCAATACATGGCCTTTGCCATCATCAAAATACTCCTCATCACCATAATAAATAGCTGTTTTTCCAGTGAACATGCAAGGCCCGTCCTCCGGCATTGGGTCCTTGATGGCCGCTATTTCTATAGATTCAATATTGATCAGTTCATCAGTAGGGTAATGGTTGGGCGAAAGCACCCTATATGCCCTACGCCCACGGATTTCAATGGTTCCAAAACCGGCATCGGTCAACACCTTTACATAATCTTTGATCGGAATACTACCGCTCAGGCACAAGGCCCTAAGTCTGTCGTCATTTCTCAGTTCATCGTTCATGGGTTGTTCACAGGTGGGGTCGCTCATCACCAATCTTCCATGCGGTTTTAGTACCCTGTACATTTCAGAGACCGCTTTTTTAAGGTCTTCCATCTTGAAGATGTTGAACAAACAATTTTGTGCAGCCACATCAATGCTTTCGTCCTCCACAGGAAGATTTAGCGCATCGCCCTTGACCAGGTTTACATATTCACTTTTGAACCAATCGTTTTCTTCTTCGGCAATCTTGAAGTTATTTCTGGAAGCCTCCAACATTTCGTCCACAGAATCAACACCGGTGACACCACCTTTTTGACGCGAAAAATAAGAGAATTGTAATAGTTCCATTCCGCCACCGACTCCAACATAAAGCACCTTGGGGTCGTTGACCAAATCTTGCGCGGAGACCGTACTTCCACATCCGTAGTTCATCTCCTGCATGATTTTCGGAATGGATAATCCTGGAAATTGCCAAATAGGGTTGGTAGTGCAGCATAATCCAACATCCGGGGTAAGCGCAGCTTCTTTATATAAATCTTGTGTTGCGTCTAAATAACTCATATTGCTTCAATTAATTCTTTGAATAGTTGTATCATTTTGGGTTCAGTGTTCCCTGCTATCTCAATAATCTCTTGAATATTAACAGGTTGAAGGTTATCTGGATCGCATTCGTCCGTCAAAACGGATACGGCCACAATGGGTAGTCGTAAATGATTGGCGACAATTACTTCGGGGACCGTGCTCATTCCAACTGCATCGGCTCCCAAAGTTTTCAGCATTCGGTATTCCGCCTTTGTCTCGAGCTGTGGGCCTACCACTGAGGCGTATACCCCCTTTTGAAGGGAGATACCGTTTTTTTCAGCTATGGCCTCAATCTTTTGTCGCATTTCCAAATCATAGGGTTCGCTCATATCCACAAATCGATCACCAAATTCCGCTACATTCTTAAAGGCCAGTGGGGAACCTCCTTGCAAGTTGATATGGTCCTCAATGAGCATCATGTCTCCTTTCTTGAAGTTGAGGTTGATCGCCCCAGCCGCATTGGATACAAATAGCTTTTGGATACCCAATAAACGCATTACACGGATAGGATAAGTGATGTCCAAAAAGTCGTAACCTTCATACAGATGGAAACGCCCCTGCATTACCACCACCTTTTTACCCGCGATGGTACCGTAAATCAGTTTTCCCGAATGAAATTCCACTGTGGCCAGCGGAAAATAGGGGATATGATTGTAGTGGGCCTCAATCGGATTCTCAATCTCACTGACCAATTTTCCTAATCCGGTTCCCAGCACGATTCCAATTTCTGGGGAATCAAAGCCTTTTTTCTTCAGGTGTTCAACAGATTCTTCAAGTTGGGTTTTAGTCATTCTTTCATATGTTTTAGAAAAGGCTTGAATGCCTCAATATCTTTAATGTCTTCGTAATGGTCAACATCGTTGCGGGTATCCAATAGCGAATAGTTTTTTCCTTCCAAGTTACCGAGGGTATCCCTTAGTACCGTATCCTGTCCCCATGCTTTTCCAGTGAAAAGGGAGGTTTCGAGCGTTCGCATACCTAGCAGGTAATATCCACCATCTTCTGCGGGACCCAGAACAAAATCATGATTTTCCAACTGGTCAAAAGCGTTTTCAAGATCCACCTGCGACAAGTCGTACATATCACTTCCAATAATAATGATTTTTTCATAACCTGAATGGAACCCTTCCTGGAATGCACTCATCATTCGCATACCCAAGTCTTCACCTTGTTGCAGCTTTTTTTGATAAGCGGTTAGATGCCAGATATCGTCTTCCCAAATGGAATTGGAGTAGTAGACCTGCTTGTCCATTTTCAGGTTTTGGGTGATGGCAACCGTATGCTCTAAAAGAAATTTATAGATCTCCAATGCGCTGGGGTCACCCACCTTGGCCGCCAACCTGGTCTTGCACTTGCCCAGTTCAGGATTACGGGTAAAAATAAGGAGTAGGTTATTGTTTTCTTTCAACGCCAGATTCGGTTTTGGATGAATATACCTTAGTGCCATTGGTCAATAAGCTTCCCCAATACTTACTATAGCCATGTACTTTTTCTGTTGACAAGCCCGTTTCATTGTATACCGGGTGACCTTGATTTTTCCATTCAAAAATACCGCCATATAAGTTTTGGACATTAGCGTAGCCTGCATCTTGAAGTTTTTGTCCAATATCCTCGGACCGTACCCCTACGGAGCAGTATACTACTATCCGGGTGTCCTTGTTGGGAACCAATTGAAGTACTTCTTTCAGTTCAAAAGTATCGTAACCGACCCATAAGGCACCTTCTAAATGGCTGACCTCGAATTCTTCCCTTTCCCGTGTGTCCAGAACAACACAATTGTCCTTCTGGCCAAGGGCTTCAACCGTAATATAGTCCACAGAACCATTGTTATATTGCTCCAGAACACTTTGGATGGTCAACTGCCCTTGTATGGAAAGGCATAGAAACAAGAAAATCAAAACTAGATGGAGCTTCCTCATCAGAAATGTGTTGGGTTCAAAGATAGCGCATTGTCCGTTTGTGCCATAAATATGATTATCTTGATAGTTCAATCAAGTTGTTAGAACGATGCGCAAAATTATCATTTGTTTAATGCTGCCTATGGTTTTTGTTTCATGTAGAAATAAGGAAGGGGATAAAGAAGTCACTACAAAAGTGGAGCACAAAATTTATACAGAAGCTTATAGGCCCCAATTCCATTTTTCACCCTCGGAAATGTGGATGAACGACCCCAATGGCTTGGTCTATAATGATGGTGTCTATCATCTATTTTATCAATATTATCCCGAGGATATTGTCTGGGGCCCTATGCATTGGGGACATGCAGTGAGCAAGGATATGGTGCATTGGAAGCATAAGCCCATTGCACTATACCCAGATGAACATGGGTTGATTTTTTCCGGAAGTGCTGTTGTGGATAAGAAAAACACTTCTGGCTTTGCCCAAAACGGAGAGATACCTTTGGTGGCCGTGTTCACCTACCATCTTATGGAGGGAGAGAGAGAAGGAAGGACCGATTTTCAAACCCAAGGCATTGCCTTTAGTTTGGATAATGGGGAGTCTTGGACCAAGTATGAGGGGAACCCTGTCATTGGAAACTCTGGTATAAAGGATTTTAGGGACCCCAAGGTGTTTTGGCACGAGGCATCCAAAAGTTGGATTATGGCTTTGGTAGCGGGCGACCATGCCAAGTTGTACCGTTCAAATGATTTAAAGGATTGGGTCCATTTAAGTGATTTTGGAAAAAACCAAGGTGCCCATGGTGGCGTTTGGGAATGTCCAGATCTCTTTCCGCTTCAGGTGGAGGGTACTGAAGAACAAAAATGGGTGTTGATTATTAGCATAAATCCGGGAGCACCTAATGGTGGAAGTGGTACCCAATATTTCATAGGAGACTTTGACGGCACACAATTCATTTCGGACCAAGAGGATGCCAAATGGCTAGACTATGGCACGGATAATTATGCAGGGGTCACCTATAATAATGTACCCAATGGTGACAGGATTTTTATCGGCTGGATGAGCAATTGGGACTATGCCAGGGATACCCCAACTGAGGTTTGGCGCAGTGCCATGACCTTGCCCAGAAAACTTTCCGTACGAAAGGTTGGTGAAGATTATAGGTTGCTAAACTACCCATTGCCCCAGGTAGAAGAATTGACCAGCGAGGCCTTGATCGGTAGTATTAAGATAGAACCAGGTTCTTCCGAAAACATAAAAATAGAAGGATTGAACCAATCCAGGATTAAGTTTATGACCGCTTCCAAAGATTTTACCCTAAGTATGGCCAATGATCTTGGTGAAACTGTGGATGTGGTCATGGATAAGCAAAGTGGTTCACTCTTGTTGGATCGAATGAACTCGGGGAAAGTAGATTTTCAGGCCGAGTTTGGAAACAAAAAACACCATGCTCCAATTGAGTTTCTTGGTGACGGTGCATACGAACTTGTCATTTATATGGATTGGTCTTCCATAGAGGTTTTTGTGGACGGAGGACTTTGCGCCATGACGGACCAACTTTTCCCATCTGAGCCGTATAACCAGCTTTTGATTACAAACAGGGATGGTGAAAACGCGATGGAAGTGTCCGTTTCAGGAATGGAGTCCACTTGGTAGGTTAAGAATCCATTAAATTTCCCAGTTGTGATTTAAATCAGCCTTTTTTGATCATTTTAGTGGAACTTTTGTCACGATAAACCCCTTCTTATGAATCTAGATCAAGAACAACTTTCCGAAATCGCTGATCAGATTGGGGCCATCATCGAAAACATACATACCCACGAAGAAAAAAAGGCAAAGTTGTTGACAAGGGTTTGCGGTGCATATAAAGCAAGTGCCAAAAACTTACTACACTATAGCGCCTTTAGGGAGCAAGATCTTCGCCGGATTCAGAAAAAGCTAAAGCGATTGGGGTTGAGCAGGTTTGCGAATGCTGAAGGCAATATCATGGGAAGCTTGCAAAATGCGATGGAGCTCCTCCATCGGTTAAATGAGGGTGGTGATGATATGGAACCCTATGATGCCCTGCAAATAGGTGCAGGTAAAAAATATCTACGGAAAAACACCGCTAAGCTTTTTGGAAAAAAAAGAAATGGCAGAAGGGTCAAAATTATGGTGACCCAGCCTACGGAAGCTGCACAGAACTATCAGCTGGTGTTGGAAATGGTCAAAAACGGGATGGATTGCGCCCGAATCAACTGCGCTCATGATCATCCGGAGGTTTGGAAAGCCATCGTGGAACATGTCCGGAGGGCAGCTGAGGAATGTAACACCTCCGTTGCGATTGCCATGGATTTGGCGGGACCAAAAATTAGGACGGGTTCTTTGGGTGAAGGGCCCTGCGTGCAAAAGTTTCGCCCCAAACGAAACGCATTGGGTGTTGTGGAAGCTCCCGCCCATATATGGCTGGTTCCGGATAATGGTAATGTTCCTCTTTCAGGGGCCATTCCCGTGCCAGGGGACTGGTTGGCGCAACTCGAGATCGGCGATAAGTTATCCGTTCAAGATACCAGGGGCAAAACTCGTAAGCTTGTTGTGCACCAAGTTGGCGAAAACAAGGCGCTAATACATTGCCAAAAAACGGTCTATTTGGGAACGGGTACATGGCTGGTGCCTAAAGCTTCGCAAAAAGAAAAGATCACCATCGGAGAAATTCCTATGGTAGAAAAGGCCATTGAACTCCATACCGGTGATATTCTTGTTGTCACTGGCGATGAAAAACAGGGAAGCCCATCTAAATTCGATGAAAATGGAAACCTACTGGAACCGGCTAGCATAGCATGCTTACCCGGAAGTATTATACAAAAGGCAAAGGTTGGAGAGCCCATTCTTTTTGATGATGGTAAAATCGAGGGAACCATAGCGGAAGTCCATAAAAACCATTTTAAGGTCAAGATTGTCAAAGCCAGGGAAAACGGTTCCCAACTTAAGGCCGAAAAGGGGATAAACTTCCCCACCTTGGACTTAGGACTTTCCGGTCTTACCCAAAAGGACAGGAAGGACTTAAAATTTGTGGCCCAACATGCGGATATAGTCAACTTCTCCTTTGTCAACCACCAGAAAGATGTGGAGGAGTTAGTAGACGCTCTGGAAGAATTGGGGGCCAGGGACAAGGTCAGTATTATTCTGAAAATTGAGACCCGTTTCGCCTACAGAAATTTGGTCAGCATCTTATTGGAGGCCATGAAGACCAAATATGTTGGGGTGATGATCGCTAGGGGGGACCTGGCGTTGGAAGTGGGATGGAAAAATATGGCCAAGGTGCAGGAAGAAATCCTATCGCTTTGCAGTGCGGCGCATGTACCGGTGATATGGGCCACCCAAGTGCTGGAAGGACTAGCTAAAAAAGGACTGCCCTCCCGTTCCGAGATAACTGACATTGCCTCATCCCTAAAAGCGGAATGTGTTATGCTGAACAAAGGGCCATACATTAATGAGGCCATTGCCCTGTTGAGTGAGTTCCTAGGAAATATGGAAAAACTACATGATAAAAAAGAGGGAATGTGGCCCAAAATTGAGACCTTATAACACCTGCCCTTCCAGGAATCAAGTTATCGTATTTTGGGATTCTTATCAGTGGCCCCAATTTGTAATTTAAGAGGTCTTTTTCGGACTAAGCAAGCGTAAACAAGTAATAACTTAAGAACAGAAAAAATGAAAATAGGAATCAACGGAATGGGCCGTATTGGACGAGCCGCATTGAAGGTGATCAACGACACTCCCGGATTGGAGGTAGTGGCCGTTAACGATATCGTTTCCATAGAAAATACAGCGTATTTGTTAAAGTACGATACGGTCTATGGAATTTATGACAAAGAGGTCTCGCATGAAGCGGGCGCCTTGCTTGTAGATGGGAATAAAATCCAGTACTCCTCTATCAGAACTCCGGAAGAACTGCCTTGGGCCGAACATGGGGTGGACTTGGTGATTGAAAGTACAGGGGTCTTCACTACGGGTGAAGATGCAGAACGTCATTTAACGGCGGGTGCTAAAACAGTCATCATTTCGGCTCCCACCAAAAGTGTGGATACCCCTACCGTAGTACACGGTGTAAATTCTGAAGCTGGAGAAACCAGCGTGTTCTCTTGTGCTAGCTGTACCACCAACAACATCAGTCCGGTGGTTGAGGTCTTGGGACGCAGAATTGGAATCAAAAAAGCGATCATGACCACTGTGCATGCCTATACCGCATCACAGGGAATTGTGGATGCGCCTTCTGGAAAGAATTTTAGGATGGGAAGGGCAGGAGCACAGAACTTGATTCCCACAACAACGGGGGCAGCTATTGCTACAACAAAGGCGCTACCCGAATATGCCGGTAAGTTTGATGGGGTGGCCATCCGTGTTCCGGTACCTGTTGGGTCCATTTCCGATTTGACCTTTGTTACCGAACGAGCCGTAACTGCGGAGGAAGTCAACCAGATTTTGGTGGAAGAAGCACAATCGGAGCGTTACACGGATGTTTTGGATACTACGGACGAACCTATTGTGAGCTCGGACATTATCCAAAGCCCATATGCTTCAACCGTGGATTTGGCCATGACACGTGTAGTGGATGGCGATTTATTAAAAGTGATGACCTGGTATGATAATGAATGGGGATTCACGAATCAGATGATACGCCAAATTCTTGAAATAAAGGGATAAAGCAATTCCTTAAACTAAAAAAAAAGGCCTCCAATTCGGAGGCTTTTTTTTAATTCATATACAGGTAGAGGCTGCTGATCAGCGAACACACTGAGCAGGCTAGCACAAAATACCAGAATATGTATCCCATTTTTTCTCCTACAGTGTCCATCTTAATAGTGTTTGTTTTCTGGTGGCAGTTTTGATTTACTTCTCCGAAAGTACTTATAAAAGCTTCTGAAAATTTTACAACTTTATTGGTGGGCATAAAAAGATCATAAATGGTAAAAATTACGCTGTAAATGGAAAATGGGGCAAGAAACCGTGTTGTAGGATTCCTACAAAAGAAAGCTATGGGGTAAAAGTAAATAGTTGTTTTCCTTGTTTTTGAAGTTGTTGCCCACTTATTTTGTGCCACTAGTAAGAACGAATGAAAAGTATGGATATTGATCAGGTTATATCAGGCAAAATGAGAAGGTGGGGCATCCCTGCAGTGCGGATTTCTTTTGCCATCATCTTTTTTTGGTTTGGGATTTTAAAGCCCTTTGGTTTGTCCGCGGCCACGGGGCTGTTAAAGGCCACTGTGGCGTGGTTGCCCTTTGGTGAACCTGATACATGGTTGGTGGTCATTGGCTGGTGGGAGGTTGTTATCGGAATTACGTTTTTGTTCCGGCAGACCACCAAGATTGCCATTGCACTTTTACTGCTTCAGATGGTAGGCACCTTTATGCCATTGGTGTTTTTGCCCGAGGTGACCTTTCAGCACGGAAATTACCTGCTTCCGACCTTGGAAGGGCAATATATCATAAAAAATGTAATGATTATCTCTGCAGCCCTGATAGTGGGCGGCACATTGTACAAGTCAAAAAGAAAGCACGAACCACTCTAAAGTAATTCTTATCAATTATACCAATGGAGTCCCCTTCAAGCGCTTTTCAATTTTGCGCTTCTTTTCGGTGATCTCCTTCATGACATCCATTAAGTTGGGGTCCTTGGTCTCTTTATAAATTTCGTTGATG
>JBCCUY010000115.1:0-9531 GCA_039196145.1 Bacteroidota bacterium | reverse complement strand
TTATTATTACTACATAGTGACATCCTAAATGAAGGTCTTATTCTACCCCAACCACCCATCCCGATCCAAGCTTCGATATTGAATGGCCTCGGAAATGTGTTTTTCAGATATCTCAACTTTAGCTTCCAAATCGGCAATGGTTCGTGCTACCTTCAAAATACGGTCATAGGCCCGAGCAGATAGATTCAATCGTTCCATGGCTCCCTTTAACAACATTTTCTGGGAATCACCTAGACCGCAAAACTCGCTAATCTGTTTTGTATTCATCTGAGCATTATAATGCACTTTATCCAGTAAATCAAAGCGTTCCGTTTGTATGGCCCTAGCCTTTACCACACGCCGTCTAATCTCAGTACTGGCTTCTCCTCTTACCTCATTGGAAAGTTTATCAAAAGGAACCGGGGAGACTTCAATATGTATATCTATTCGGTCTAAGAGAGGCCCCGATATCTTGCCCAAATAACGCTGCATCTCCAAGGGAGAAGAGCTTACTGGGGCGTCAGGATCGTTGAAATAGCCACCAGGACTTGGATTCATGCTGGCCACCAACATAAAACTACTGGGATAAGTCACGGTGAACTTTGCCCTGGCAATGGTCACCTCACGGTCTTCCATTGGTTGTCTCATCACCTCTAATACACGTCTTTCGAACTCCGGTAGCTCATCCAGGAACAATACTCCATTATGCGAAAGTGAAATTTCCCCCGGCTGTGGATAACTCCCGCCTCCTACTAGGGCAGCACTACTTATCGTATGATGTGGGTTCCTAAAGGGGCGCTGGTTCATGAGTCCAACATTTTTGACCTTCCCCACTACACTATGGATTTTAGTCGTTTCCAAAGCTTCTTGAAGTGTCATCGGCGGTAAAATAGAGGGCAATCTTTTGGCAAGCATGGTCTTTCCTGAACCCGGTGGACCTATTAAAATAATATTATGCCCGCCGGCAGCCGCAATCTCCATACAGCGTTTTATGCTCTCTTGGCCTTTAACGTCGGCGAAATCAAACTCCGGAAAATTTAGGTTTTTGAAAAACTGTTCCTCTAAATCGATTTTAGCTTTTGGGAGTGAATTTCCAAGGTCGAAAAAATGGATTACCTCCTCAATATTCTCCACCCCATACACGTCCAGCTCATCCACAACGGCAGCTTCCATTGCATTGACCTTTGGTAAAATAAATCCTTTGAACCCATCTTTCTGGGCCTGTAAAGCAATGGGTAAAGCTCCTTTTATGGGTTGCAGCTTTCCGTCCAAGGACAATTCGCCCATAATCAAATATTCCCCTACACGCTCCGATTTCATCTGCCCTGAGGCAGCTAGAATGCCGATGGCCAATGTTAAATCATAAGCAGACCCTTCTTTACGTAGATCGGCAGGAGCCATGTTTATGGTAATTTTCTTGCCCGGAATCCTGTACCCATTATTCTGTAAGGCAGCGGCAATCCTATAATTGCTCTCCTTGATGGCATTATCTGGAAGACCTACCAAATGATACCCTATTCCTTGATCAATATTGACTTCAACACTAATGGTTTGGGCCTCCACCCCAAACACTGCACTTCCATATATTTTTACGAGCATCTTTTACATTTAGAATCTTAAAAGTAAAATTGCACGGAAAACAAAAGTGCACTATTTGATGGTTACCCTATTTGAATTGACGGGTATACCATTTAATCTGATAACCGTGTTGGCTAAATGGCAAAGTCCATTAGGACTAGGGGGCTTATTTAACCATAAACTGTCGAGAGATGGACACCGGATTCCCCGTTGCCGAAAAGCCTTCCAAGGTCAACAAATAGGTGCCTGGCACATCAGAGGTAAACAACTCCAATTCCTGCGAACCTCCAGATAAATCCAGTTTTGGTACCCACAAGAGCTGATACCTAAAATCTGGCACCCGGCTGTTTGCATTATCCTCAGAATAGATTTGGTTAAAGTATTGCTTTCTGGGTTGCGGTTTAAACAAATCCACATTGACAATGTTGGGGGTATAAAAACTAGAGTAAAAATCTCCAGCAACAGTTTTAAAGGAAAGAACACCCTGAAATACTTGCTGACCCAAGATTACTTTATTTCTTGAGAAACTGATCGATTTTATTTTTTTTGCGCCAAAATCCATAAATTCCTCATGTCTTTTCACAAAAAGACCGTCAACAAAAACCATTGGTCTTAGGCTTAAATCCGTGAATCCTTCCTCCGGCCTAATTTCAAACCAACGATCCCCATTGTCCAACCTTCTAACCGATACTTGGTCCACCACTTCTACAATGGTTTCCTGAATGCTATTGAATCGGGTGTAATCATCTAAATCATAATATTCCGTGTAGTTTCGATAAAACGGTTGGGCATGATAGGCGGGAATTATGGAGTCCGACTTTACCGCCCGGAATCCATTTTCAATTTGGTTCTGAATGCTCTTTTCTAGAATAAGCGCTCCCATTTCCTTGGAAACCTTGAACACTGGCACTTGGACATCTGGATAGGTCACTTCGTTCCCATCCATTTGAATCTCATACGAACCAGAATCCTCAGCTAAAACCTGAAGCGCTGCCGTAACATTGTCGTATTCTTGATCAACCACAAATTTGAACTTTCCTTGGGCATCTGAGGTAGCAACATTGAAGAGAAAATCTTCGCCGGGCAATGACAGCGAAATCTTCACTTCCCCAGCAGGATTCTTCCCTTCCTTGTTTACTATGGTTCCGGAAATAACCTCTCCCCGGATTTCGGGAAGACTTTGGATAGCATTGAAAGTTCTGGTCGCACTTCCCCCATTCATATAATCCTTATAAAAAGCTTGGGACGAAATTTGCGAAGGGGCCTCTATTTGATCTAACTTTCTAACCGAAAGTGCGTAATTCCCATTGGCAAAAGTTTCATTTTCAGTACTCAAGGTGATGGCCAATTTCTCCCTCTTTTCCAACTCGCTTTTTTCCAAATCAACCTTAAGTACCCCATTTTGAGCAGTCGGCTTTGGAATACTCTGGCCTGCCGTTGAAGAAACCATTGTACTAGTTGATTCCAACGTGGAATCTGCTACCTGCTCTCTATATTCTTCCGGAAGTGGTTGGTAAGGATTTATAATCTTCACATCTGATTGAAAAAAGGTTTCTTTTCCAAAATTCTTCATCCACTCAGAATAGCCAATGAGTTTATAACTCCCGGTAGAGATTGATGTGGGCACAAAGAAATCGCCATAACCGGCCCCCTTTTCAAGTCTTACCTTATGGGTAAAAACTGAGTTGCCATCCTTATCTACCAAGGACACATATGCCATTTTGCTGATATGGGTAAGCTGTCTCCTACTTTTATCCAAACAGTACACCTTATAGAGCAGGTGTTCCCCTGAAAACAACAAGGACTGATTAAACTGCACGTAGACAGACTCTTGAGGAATCATATTACCAAGGTTTGACTGAGAGGACTGACCAAAAGCAGTCATTCCAAAAGCAAGGCAGGTGAACAAGGTTAAAATACTATTTTTCATAAGTCAGTTATTATCGCCAAGGCGTTATTCATAATTTTATTCGGTCCAAAATTCCGGTACTTCCGGTGTACCCAAAACCGTACAATCTCCACAAATACGGGATGTAATAATATAAGGACCCGCAAACGGTCCTGGTTCTGGATTCGTATCTACATATTTTATCAAGTTCAAATCCACCTGATTGAACAATTTATCTTCAGGGGGAGTCGAAGTTCCACAAGGATCTGCATAGGGTGGAAGCGGTTCCCCGGGAAAAAAATCTTCATAATTGAAGAAAATTCTTTTTTCATCCACCGCGGAAACATCAAAAAAGCCCAACACTTTTTCCTCATTATTATCCATGGAAAAAACATTTCCTTCCAAGAATCCAGGTTGGGTCTCCGAAAAAAGGCTTTCCTGGGCCGAAAAATTGTTTAAGGTCTCATAAAAGTTATAGGCTTCGAAAGATTGCACATATTGGCGCACCAAAACGCTATACCTGTGTGAAATTATATAATTATCCCTACTTACAAATCGAACCATAAGGCGCTCCAGTCGATTTTCATCCAAATCTTCTGTATCCGCCAGAACAATTTGGCTCGATAAATCCGTAGTATAACAGACCTTCTCATCCAATGGCCTTTCTGGAAATAACCAACCGCCATCGGGGTTTATTGCCAAATCACGACCCACAAATCTTGGTGCTATAATTTTATAAGTTTCTTCATACTCGTAGCGATAGTATCCAGAACTTTCGGGAGCACCAGAAGTACTAATAACAATTGCCATTCCATCCTCGCCTAAATCTGATGTTATACGTTCGGCATACAAGGTGTCCAGTTGCGTGGAACCAGACAATCTTGCGGTGTTTGAGGTATACGATCTTCCATTTTGAGTGGTTACAGAAAGTGTGTAATCGATATTGGGAACGGCGGCGAATGCCAGCTCTGAACGATATGTTCCGGCTTTACCTTCCTGAAAGTCGAATCGAGTTCCATCCTCCGAGCTTACCCATACGCGGGCATTTTGTTCACCTTCGGGACCTTCATTACTGAACTTATAGGTTCTGGATAATTGTATTTCTTGTTGCTTCAGCTGATTTGTAATAGTAGCATTAATGACCAAGGCACTTTCAAAATCCACAAACTTTGCATTGAACTCCTCAATACATCCGCAAAAAGGCAGGGTAAACACCACAACAGGCACAAGCGAATATGTAGGTATCCTTTTTATCATTCAATCCAAAAATCTGGTAGTTCCTCGGGTCCAAGCACACTGCAATCGCCGCAAACCCTTGAAACAATTAGAAAAGGGCCTTGTCCCAAGCGTGGTTCTGGATTATCCCCTGCATAAACACCGACTCCAGCATCCAAAATTGGCCTAAGAATACAACCTCCAGGACCGGCTATGGGAGGAGAACTTGGGTTACAATCCTCGATATAAGGGGGCAACCTTTCACCCGGGTAAAAATCATCGTAATTAAAGAAAATCCGTTTTTCGGAAACAGAACTTATGTTGAAAAAGCCCAGGACCTTTTCATCTGTATCGTCTTTAGAAAATATATTACCCTGCAAGAATCCAGGCTGCGTCTGGGAAAGAAGACTTTCCGAGCCAGAGAACTCGTTTAAGGTCTCAAAAAAGGTATATGCGTCATTCGATTCCACGAATTGGCGCACCAAAATACTATAGCGGTGTGAAATAATATAGTTGTTCCGATTTACAAAACGTACCATAAAATTGCTCACCCTGTCCTCATTCAAATTGGCTGTTGAGGTTAAAATAAGCGCGTTGGAGAAATCTGTGGGGTAACAAATACGGGCATCCGTTCTATTGGGGATTTGAATTACCCCACACCCCCCTTCCGGGTCGCCAATGAGGGAATCAGAAAACCAATCTGGTGCAATTACCCTGTAGGTTTCCTCGAATTCGTACCGATAATTTAAGGAGCTGCCAGATGGGTCAAAACTGTCTATAAAAATACCCATCCCATCCTGACCATCATCATTAATAATTCGCTCAGCTCTTATTTCGTCAATAGTGGTACTGCTCGTCAATTGCACCGCCTCGGAAGCATAACTTTTCCCATCTTGGGTGTCCACCTCCAATTGGTAATCTACCCCAGGTTGGGCGGCAAAGATTTCAGAAGGAACATAAACCCCATCTCCAATATGTTCAAAATTGAAAATATTCCCATCTCCAGCACGCACCCTAACATTGGCAGTGGTTTCGGGCGAAGGGCCTTCGGCATCAAATTCATAGGTTCTTGTCAATACAACTTGATGGGATTTCAGTTCATTGGTAATGGTTCCCTCAATGACCAGAACACTTTCAAAATCCTCAAAAACAGCGTTGAACGGCTCAATACAGCCGTAACAGATCAGCATTAAAAAAATGCAACCTCCCAACAGGTATGTTTTTGTCAATTTTATCATTCAGTCCAAAACTCTGGAATTTCCGAAGTACCCAATACACTGCAGTCACCGCAGACTCTTGTTACTATAAAAAATGGACCCTCTCCCAGTGCCGGTTCGCCATTGTCTGCAGCGTAAATTCCAGCTCCCGATTCCAAAATAGGTCTTAATACGCAGCCTCCCGGGGACGCAATAGGCGGTGCACTGGGCCTACAGTTCTCCACATAAGGTGGTAGCGCTTCTCCCGGGTAAAAATCGTCATAGTTGAAAAACAGTCTAGTTTCGGATACCGAGCTCACATCGAAATAACCCAAAACCCGCTCATCTTCATTATCCCTGGAAAACACATTTCCCTGTAAAAATCCAGGTTGGGTCTGGGAAAAGAGACTTTCCGAACCAGATAGTTCGTTCAAGGTCTCAAAAAAGGTATAGGCTTCATTGGATTGGACGAATTGCCGTACCAAAATGCTGTATCTATGGGAAATGATGTAGTTGTTTCTGTTGATAAACCGCACCATAAAATTACTGACCCTGTCCTCTTCCAAATCTTCTGTGGAGGTAAGAATAATGGCAGTGGAGTTTTGGGTAGGATAGCAAATTTGCTCATCTGTTACATTGGGCACCTTTATTACATTACAACCGCCTTCGGGGTCTCCTATCAACGAAATTGGCGTCCAAGTAGGCGCAATTACCCTGTAGGTCTCCACATACTCATAACGATAGTTATTTGCGCTGCGGGTAGGGTCAAAACTATCCACAAAGATTCCCATGCCATCCTCTCCCAAATCATTGGTAATCCGTTCAGCCCTCACCGCATCAATTGCGGTTGCCGCCGTCAGCTGCACCTGGCTTGAACCGTAATTGCGACCATCTTGAGTGGTAATCTGTAGTTCGTAGTCAATACCTGGCTGTGCCGCAAAGGCCTGTGCAGACAGGTAAACTCCATTGCCAGTATGTTCAAACTCAAAGTTCCCACCATCTCCGGACAGAACATTTATGGAGGCGTTGGTCTCAGGTTCGGGTCCATCATCCTCAAATTCATAGGTGCGGGTCAACACAATTTGTTGTTGCTTAAATTCATTGGTGATGGTTCCCTCGATGACCAAAGCGCTCTCAAAATCCTCAAACTTGGCATTAAAGGGTTCAATACAGCCATATAAAAGCAATACCATCAAGATAATTGCCCATAACCTATTATATGTTGCTTTTATCATTTTCATTCAATCCAAAATTCTGGTGGTTCCACTGCTCCAATTTCCAAACAATCACCGCAAACCCTTGGGACCACAAAGTATGGGCCTTGCAAATCCCCGGGGCTATCATTATTTCCTACATATCTAACCACATTAGCCGCTACCTGTGCACTTAAAACACATCGGGGAGGAACACTCTCCGTCTGGATCTGTGGTGAAGTCGGAATACATGGATCCACATAGGGAGGTAAGTCCTCTCCTGGAAACAAGTCTTGGTAATTGATAAATATGCGTTTTTCTTGAACAGATGCAACATCAAAATACCCTAACACCTTTTCCTCTTCGCTGCCATCCGATGTCATGTTACCTTCCAAAAAACCGGGTTGTGTTTGAGAAAAAAAACTCTCGTTCCCTGAAAATTCATTTAGAGTCTCGTAGAAATTATAGGCTGCATTGCTTTGTATAAATTGTCTTACCAAAATACTGTACCGATGGGATATAATGTAATTCTGGCGACTAATGAACCTTACCATGAAATTGCTCACCCGATCCTCGTTCAAATTGCTGGTATTGGTCTGGATGATGGCGTTGGAGAAATCTGTGGAAAAACAAGTCTGTTCTGATACTAGGTCTGGAATTATTCGAACTTCACAAAATTCTGTGGCTTCATTTTGAGGGACTACTTCCAAATCCGAAGGTGACCAAGAAGGTGCAATTATCTTATACGTTTCCTCATATTGATATCTATAGTTTATCGAATTTCCGGTTGCATCAAAGCTATCAACCAAAATTGCAACACCCTCTTCCCCAAAATCATTGGTTATACGTTCCGCCCTTACAGCGTCGATTTGGGTGGCTTGTGTTAATTCTTCGTTTTCAGAGCTATACGAGCGTCCATCCTGGGTGGTGATTTGCAATTGGTACATTATACCAGAAATGGCGGCAAAGGGTTCCTGTGAGACATACACCCCCTCTGAACTCTCAATGAACATATAGGTATTGCCTCCACCAACGATTTGCACGCTTGCATTCGATTCTGGGGAAGGGCCGTCTTGCTCAAACTCATAAGTCATAGTCAAGAAGACCCGTTGCGGTTCCATTTTATCTGTTATCGTGGCCTCTACCACTAAAGCACTTTCGAAATCTTCAAATGTTACCTCAATGGGTTCAATGCAACCATGGAATGTTAGAACTGCCAACGAGCCCACATAAACGACCTTATATGTTAATCCATGTTCTCTCATTCTATCCAAAAATCTGGAACCTCAACTGCACCTAGCTCCAAGCAATCCCCGCAAACCTTTGGTACTATAAAATAAGGACCTTCAAGATCTCCTGGGCTATCATTGTTTCCGGCGTAACTTACCAAACCAAGTTCTATCTGGGTACGCAGAACGCATCTAGGAGGTTCCCCATTGGCGATAAGGGGTGGTGCATTTTGCACGCACGGGTCAATATAGGGTGGCAAATCCTCTCCGGGAAACAAATCCTCATAATTGAAAAACAGACGTTCCTCATGAACGGAAGCCACGTCAAAATAACCTAAAACCCGCTCCTCCTGGTTAGTATCAGACGATATGTTCCCTTGCAAAAACCCAGGTTGGGTCTGCGAAAAGAAACTATCATTTCCTGCGAACTCGTTCAAGGTTTCATAAAAACTGAACGCCGCATTGGACTGTACAAACTGTCTCACCAAAATACTGTAACGGTGGGATATGATATAGTTTTGTCGACTTATAAACCGTACCCTAAAATTGCTTACACGGTCCTCATCCAAATCACTGGTATTGGTTTGGATAATTGCATTGGAAAAATCGGTGGTGAAACAGGTTTGCTCTGAAACGACATCCGGGACTACACGTACCTGGCATAACTCCGTTGCTTCCGCCAAGGGAACTGGCTCCAATTCCTGGGGAGACCAAAACGGCGCAATAATCCTATACGTTTCCTCGTATTGATACCTATAGTTTACAGAATTACCGGTAGGATCAAAACTATCCACTAGAATGGCAACACCATCTTCCCCAAAACTGTCTGTGGCTCTTATTGCCTTGACCTCATCTATCTGAGTTGCCTGGGTAAGCTCCTCTTCCTCCGAACTATAGGAACGGCCATCTTGTGTATTAATTTGAAGTTGGTACGATGTGCTGGGAACTGCTGCAAAAGGCTGTTCAGAGAGATATACCCCTGGAGAACTCTCCGCAAATGTATATGTATTGCCTCCCCCAACTACCCTAACTGTGGCATTGGATTCCGCAGAAGGCCCATCATCCTCAAATTCGAAGGTACGAGTCAAAAAGACACGCTGTACCTCCATTTTATCAGTTATGGTTGCCTCGACCACAATGGCGCTCTCAAAATCTTCAAAGGTTACATCAATCTGTTCAATACAACCCTGAACAATCAAGCTTACGATTGACCAAAACAGTATACTACCTATTCTTTTTATTTTCTTTTCTTT
>JBCCUY010000114.1:0-9562 GCA_039196145.1 Bacteroidota bacterium | reverse complement strand
TGGAAGAGAAAACCCCGATTCCTGTAGCAAACACGGGGGGAAGTGGCACAAGGGATGGTCATTGGAGGGAACAGGTTTTTGATAACGAGTTGATGACAGGGTTTATCGATTCCGGAATCAATCTCCTGAGCAGAATGTCCGTCGCTGCCTTTGAAGATATGGGCTATGAAGTAAATTATGGGGCCGCAGACGTCTATACCCTTCCGGATACCACCCTGGTATCACTAAAACAATTAAATGAAAACAATCAATGTAAGATGTGCAACAGGCAAATCCTTCGTTGCAATCCCATAGTTCTGCCACCAACTGCCTTTGTGGACTGACCATGATACAGGAACCTTAAAAGAATTCTTGGCCAAGTAGAAATTTTTATAATTTAGGCATAGACCATCTATCACCAAAAATGGAATTCAACCAGAATCTTCTCTTTTTCTTCAGCGCTTTGGGCGCTTTTAATGGAGTGTGTTTGGGGCTTTATTTTCTGTTTTTGGCAAAACCGAAACATGTCTCCAATCGGTTTTTGGGGGTTATGTTACTGATGATGAGTTTTAGGATAGGGAAATCGGTGATTTTTTACTTCAATCCAGATTTGGCTTTTATTTATCTGCAACTAGGGCTAACGGCGTGTTTTTTTGTAGGGCCTTTTCTTTTTTTCTACGTATCATCCATTGTAATACCAAAAAGTAAGATTACCTCACGTTGGATATATCACATTCTGCTATTAGCTCCGATGATAGTCATTTTCGGTATTCTTTACCCATTTGAAAAATTCGTTCATCTGTGGAGGCACTATGTCATCTACGGAATCTATTTACAGTGGTTCTTTTACATCCTCGCATCTGGTTGGGTTTTAAGGTCCAGGTTTTTCAAGCTTTTCAGCGCCAATCGTAAAATGAGCGCCCAAGAAATCTGGCTCTTAAGCGTTTTTGTTGGGAACCTAGTGATTTGGGCCGCCTATTACTTCACCAACATTACTTACTATTTGGTAGGCGCCTTGACTTTCTCCTTTTTATTTTACCTGTTGGCCCTTTTGGTGTTTTTCAATCGAAAGAAGAATGGTTCCATTTTTATTCCGGAACAACGCTATGCGGACAAACGAATTTCCGATGAGGATGCAAATTCTATGATCAGAAAATTGAATAGTCTTATGCGGAACGAGGAACCCCATGTGAACGCCAATCTTAAATCCTCGGATGTTGCGAAAAAAATGAATGTCTCCGTACATCAGCTCTCGCAACTTCTCAATGATAATCTTGGAAAAAGCTTTCCCATCTACGTGAACGAATTCAGGATTTCCAAGGCCAAGGAATTGCTGAAATCACGCACTAACCTAACCTTGGAGGCGATTGGATACGAATCTGGCTTTAACTCGAAATCCACATTCTTCAGCACCTTTAAAAAACTAACGGGAATGACGCCTTCCCAATTTAGGACGGAAAAGTAAGGTTCATTTTTATAAATCCGAACTCCTATTTTATAAGTCCTTATCCACCCCATCATAAGAATCCGAAAATTGCCAAAAAAAAGGCAATGAAGCATCTTATAATCACAGTTTTAGTTCTAATCGGATGGTCCTGTAACCAAAAACCAGAGCAAGACCAAAAGGTGGTGCCGACAACACCAACTACACTTACATCGAACCATATTGGAAAAGTATTGTTTATAACCTCCAACCAACACACCTATGGAAACTCGGACATTAATGCTGCCAATCATTTTGCTGAATTGGTGTTGGCCTATGACGTATTTAAAAAGGCTGGTTATGATGTTGATTTTGTAAGTCCAAGAGGCGGAGCAATTCCAATTGGATATTTGAGCACTTCGGATAGCATCGAAAAAGAGTACCTCTACAACTTCGACTTTATGAAATTGCTCAAAACCACTATGAAACCAAGTGACATTGTTCCTAAGGATTATCAAGCGGTCTATTATGGGGGCGGGGGCGCTGCCATGTTCGGGGTTCCCGAAAATGAGATGATACAACGCATCAGTATGGAAATTTATGAAAAGAACAAGGGCGTCATCTCTGCGGTTTGTCACGGTTCGGCAGGTCTGGTCCATCTAAAGACCTCGGATGGCGAATATGTCTACAAAGACAAAAAGGTGAACGGTTTCCCTGATCTATTTGAAAATATGGAAGCAGCCTACTATAAACAGTTTCCATTTTCCATACAACAACTGCTTACGGAACGTGGAGGGGATTTTAAGTATTCGGAAGAAGGTTGGGATGATTTCTCCATCGCAGATGATAGACTGATAACTGGACAGGACCCAACTGCCGCGGCTTCGGTTGCCCAACTTGTTGTCGCCAAATTAAAAACTACTCAAAACCCATAGATTATGAACAGAATTTTTATGTGCATCGCGCTATTATTTTCCTATTTGGGAATGGGGCAACTCAGTCCAGTGGACGAAAAAAGACTGGACAGTCTTTATACCGAATGGAGTCAAAACGCGGGTCCAGGGATGGCGGCCGGTCTTATGTATGGAAAAGATATCTCCTACCTCAAGGGGTTTGGACTTGCTGATGTTGAGTATAACACCAAAATCACACCGAAAACCCGTTTTCAGGTGGATCATCTTTCCCGCCAGTTTACCGTATTGGCACTTTTGATTTTGGAGCAACAAGGTAAATTGAAATTGGACGACCCTGTTCAAAACTATATACCCGACCTTCCAAACTATGGGCACGAACTATTACTTCGACATTTGGTCAACCATTCAAGCGGATTGAATGATTATAATACCATAAAATCCATCTTGGGCAAAGAGGAGGACGATGTCTTTAGCCATCAGGATGCCCTTCGGGTTATCGCAAGTCAAAAAGTACTGAATTTTAAGCCTGGTACCGCTTTTTCCTATATCGTTTCCCACACGGAGTTGACCCTCATTTCAGAAGTGGTGGCCACGGTCTCTGGGCAATCCTTTTCGGATTTTACCAAGGAACAAATTTTTGAACCTCTTCAGATGAAGGGTTCCGAGTTTTTAGCGGACCACAATGCAATTGTTTCCGGCAGCGCAAAGTCATATCAAGTTCAGAACGAAGAACTTACCAACAAGGCATTGAATCAAAGCAATATTGGCCCCACAAATCTATTCACCACGGCAGAGGACATGTTCACCTGGTATGCTTGGTTTAATTATCCGGGGGACGCCGGACTTCCGGTTCCGCTTCAGCGCTTGGATGAACCCGCCCAATTGGACACTGGAGGCACTTTTGACTCCACCTGGGGCAAAATGACCTTGGGCAGGGAATTTTACCATAAGGAACGAGGTTTGCCATGTTACTGGCAGTATGGCCTGTCTGGCGGCTACGCTGCCAACGTATTCCGTTTTCCTGAACAAAAACTTATCTCATTTGTCATGGGTAACAATAACCGATATAATGGCATGCCAGCCATGTCCATGGCCTATCATTTCTTGGATGATAAATTCCCAGAACCCCAATCCATCGATGCCAGCAAAATCAACATAAAAAAAGTGAATCCTTCGCAGTTAAAAGCCTATGAAGGCGAATATTGGAACAAAAAAAGGGCCTTGGCCAGAAAATTGTTTGTATCCAATGACACCCTTCGCTACGCTCGACTAAATGAAGACGAGGGCCTACCACTAATTCCATTGAAAGAGGGTGAAAAATTCCAGTTATTGGTTGACAGTGATGACAAAATCATTTTGGAATTTAAGGAAACAAATGGGTCCAAGACCTACAGCATTACACTTGGTGATAGTGACCCTAGTTATTATGAAAAATACACCCCTATTTCGCCAACAACCGAGCAGCTTCAAGCGTATTCCGGTACTTTTTACGCACCATCCCTGGGTGTGGTCTATACATTTTCGGTCAAAACGGGTGGACTTCAAGCGACGGGTCCAGATGGCATTCTTGCAGAATTCTTACCCGTGGTAAAAGATGTTTTCCGAAGTCAAATCGTGGCATTTGGGAGTATCAACTTTGAGCGGGATACAGATGGCGACATTAATGCGTTCACTATCCAAACCGATGGAATTGAAGGACTAAAATTCATAAAACTTGATATTTAGAAGGTTTTGTGACCTTACGGGAAGTGATAAAGTGAATAGGTCCATTTCCTAACCGAACCATTTCATTTCCCTACTTTTGTACCGTAAACGCTCAAAAAAGCAACATGGGTAAACGGTTAGTGGCGCCATCCCTTCTGGCGGCAGATTTTGCCAATCTTCAGAGGGATATTGAAATGGTCAACAATAGCAAGGCCGATTGGTTTCATTTGGATGTAATGGATGGGGTTTTTGTACCCAATATTTCCTTCGGGATGCCGGTGGTCCAATCCATTGCCAAACATGCGAAAAAGACATTGGACGTGCATCTAATGATTGTAGACCCCGACCGATATATCAAAACTTTTGCCGAATTAGGTGCAGACAATCTCACGGTGCATTATGAGGCCTGTAACCACTTGCACAGAACGTTGCAATCCATTAGGTCTGAAGGAATGAAAACTGGGGTTGCCTTAAATCCGCATACATCCATTGGGTTTTTGGAAGACACTATTCAAGATATCGATTTGGTTTGCCTCATGAGCGTCAATCCAGGTTTTGGAGGTCAATCGTTCATAGAAAACACCTACCAGAAAGTTGCGGCCCTCAAAAATCTTATCCAAAAGAAAAATTCCAATGCCCTAATTGAAATTGATGGTGGGGTCAATGCGATCAATGCCAAAAAATTAGTGGATACAGGTGCGGATGTGCTAGTTGCAGGGAGTTTTGTCTTTAAAAGTGAAAATCCCGAGGCCACGATTCTGGATTTAAAAGAATGTATTGGATAATGCAAGAATTGGATGTAATCATAATTGGAGGGGGACCTATTGGGATTGCCTGTGGTCTTGAGGCCAAAAAGCAGGGATTAAGTTACTTGATCATTGAAAAGGGACCCATTGTCAATTCACTGTTCAATTACCCCATCAACATGCAGTTTTTTTCCTCATCCGAAAAATTGGAGATTGATGAAATTCCATTTATTAGTAAAGAAGCCAAGCCCAAAAGAAATGAAGCTTTGGAGTATTACAGGAGAATTGTAACCTCCAACCACTTGCAAATCCACTTGTTTGAAAAAGTCTTGGAGGTGGAAAAAGAAAATAACAGCTTCAAAATTCAAACTGATAAGGCCAACTATACTGGAAAACATGTAATTGTGGCAACTGGGTTTTATGATCTCCCCAATAAAATCAACGTTCCGGGCGAGGACTTGCCCAAGGTTTCCCATTACTACAAAGACCCCCATTTCTATGCTAGTCAAAAGTTAGCGGTGGTAGGCGCGAGTAATTCTGCTATTGATGCTGCACTGGAATGCTACAGAAAAGGCGCGGAAGTAACATTGATCATCCGAGGTCCGGAAGTTGGGCAACGTGTAAAATATTGGGTTCGACCGGATATCATCAACAGGATAAAGGAGGGTAGCATCAAAGCATACTATAACTCCGAAGTCAAGGAAATAAAACCTACTTATCTCACTATTTCAACTCCGAATGGGGACATGGAACTGGAAAATGATTTTGTTCTCGCCCTAACCGGATATATGCCCAATTTTGAGTTCTTGGAAAAGCTTGGTATTGCCCTTTCCCAAGACGAAAAACGACTTCCATCATATAATCCTGAAACCATGGAAACGAATGTGGAGGGACTGTATTTAGCCGGTGTTATCTGTGGTGGCATGGAAACCCATAAATGGTTCATTGAGAACTCCAGGATTCATGCTCCCATCATCGTGAATTCCATTAAGGAGAAATTACAATTAGCAGTACAAAACTAGCCTAGGGATTATGGGGTTTCGGAACTGTCGTAATCAATCCAAAAATGCTTATTTTTAGAGGACTACCTTTAAAACATTGCTATGGATATGCTACAACAGCTACATTTGGCAGCCCAATATTTGGCCGCTGCGGGGATTAGTTTTTTGGATAAAAAAGAAGACGACAGTCATACCAATCTGGGGTTTTCCATTACCCAAAATCGTTTGGAGACCTGGCCCTTGGATACCTCTGGCATAAAACTCTCCCTCAACTATGAAGCGTTTGCTTTGGAATGGAGCGGAAAAGAGGTGCTAAGTTTCCCTTTACACGACAAAAGTCATTCACAAGTTTTGGATTGGATAAGCAGTACCGCCGGTAAAGTAGGACTTACCAAGCCTTATCACTTCCATTTACATTACGATCTTCCATATTCACACGATGCCGATACCTGTTATTCACTTTCAGGTGCCGATGCCATTGGGAAACTAATTCAACTTAGGGTCTTGGCCCAAAACTCCATTGGTTCGTTCTTAAAACAAGAAAATCTTTCATCGGAGATTCGGATTTGGCCCCATCATTTTGACACTGGGGCGTTTTCAAGTTTAAATGACGGTTCCGGTAAGTCTGTAGGTCTGGGGATGGCCATTCCAGATACTATGGTCAATGATCTCTATTTCTATATCAGTGGTTATCGGGGCCACAATGCGCTTAACACCTGGGCCTTTAAAAGTCTGACCCATGGAAAATGGATAAATGATGGTTTTAAGGGCGCCGTGCTACCCGCTTCGGGGACGAATGGGAAAATGGTAGCACAATTCTTTTCCGAAGCCATTGCGGCCTACAAAAGTTAAGTTATGGAAAGTTGGTACGTTCCCATCACCATTGTTCCAGGAGTAGGCCTCCTGCTCATGTCCACGTCTAACTTGCTTGGGGCTTTGAGCAACGAAATCAAGGGTTTGATCAGGGAACACTCTGATTACGAAAACCTATTGCAGCGAAAATTAAAACAGCTGAAACTTATCAATTACGCCATGGTCTTTCTTTATGTTTCCGTGGCCTGCTTTGTGCTCTCGGGTTTGATTGCCGGACTCTATGAAAGCACTCATATTATGGGTGATGACCTCCCTGTTTATTTTTCAGTGATGGGCATTGTTAGCTGTCTTACTGCCTTGATCCTTCTGATTCTTTTTTCGTTTAAGGCGGTGAAAATAAAACAAGACCAGTTTAGAAGATAGTATTTAGAGTATTATTTGATAGTGCAGCAAAAGGCTTCCAATAAAACCCTGTTCAACTTCCTCTCCGCTGGTAATCGCATTGATTTCGCGTCCGAAACCGAGTGTGAGGCCCAATTGGGATTTGGTGTTTTTTATGGGCAAAAAATAGCCCCCTTCCAGCCAGGGTTGGATTACAAGGGTATAAGTACTACCAGAGATAGGAGCATCCGCCGGGCCAACATCGGTCCAATCTATGTTTAAACTCCAAATATCAAGATTAAGACCTGCAATAAATTTTCCCTTCCCGGAGGGATAGTGTTTTCGAAATCCAACAGATCCACCAAATCCTTCGCCTTCTTCCGTTAGGTTGACGTCGCTAAAATCCTTCCGATCCACGATATTGGCCCCCACGCGGACCAATAAAGAAGAGTTTTCGTTTAAAGCGTGCTCCAAATTAAGGGTAGGGATGAATCCAGCCGGATACAATTGCGCCGAAACTCCCAAAGTTGTCTGTGCGGCAGTGTCTTTGTTATCCTGGGAATAGGCCGCACCAACTCCAGAAATATATAACAGCAACCCCAAAATAACATATTTCCCCATCTTAAATTAGTTTTAACTGCGCTTCCAGTTCTCCATTTTCCCTAAGCATGGCCCGACCATCACGAAAACTTAGGTACGAATGTCCTAGTCCATGGTTGATAATACTGATTTTATTAAGGTAGTTCCAATGCTTAGTAATTTCCTTCCATGCGAAGAACAAGGAATGTTTTGGATCATAGATATGGGTAGCTTCCCCTCCTGCTCCGTTAATCTCGATAATACTAAAATTCTTTCCTTCGGAAAGTTCCTCAAAAGAGTTATGGAGCACATCCAAACGACCATAATGGAACCCATCCATTTTGGAACAAATATCATCTATAGTTTTCAAAAGGCTCTTGTTCAATCTATGGGTGTCATCAACAAATTTGGCGCCTCGGGTATGACTGCCATAAGGGACCAAAACAAACTCCTCCCCAGGGTCTAAAACTTCCATCAATCCGGCACCGAACCTTTTCCTCAGTACCTTTAACTGCAAATGGCTTCTTGGATTTGATTTGATCAACTCCAATATGGTACTTACACCATCACCAATAACGGACAAAAAATGCTTTGAAACGATTCCGGTAATTTTTCCCTTTTCTTCTCCCGGCATGCGCACATAAAAGATACCCACCTCATTGGAAAAGGGAATTAATTCTTGCACCAAAAAGTTCTCCGGAGTTTTTTGGAAGTAATTCCTGAATTCATCCTTATTGTGAATTTTCTCCACTCCAAAAGCCTTCATACCTATATCGGGCTTTGCAATAAATGGAAAAGAAATACCTGCCTTAAGAACTTTTTCCAAGGCCAATTCTGGCTGTTCTTCCCTTGGGATAAAAACCGTTTCGGGAATATGTTCCGCTGGAATCATATTGTAAATATCCATTTTGGATTCCATGGCCATTCCCCCATTTTTCATGGATGGGTTTGCTGCGTTAAAGAAGAAGAAGGAGCGGGCCTTCAGCGAAAAATAGAGCCAAACCGGAAACAAGGGATAATAGATAGCCCATAAAGGCCAATATTCCCAATGTGTAAGCTTATGCCATTTTAATCGCCAAGAACTCATTTGATAGGTGTTAGTTCCGCAGGTGAAAAAGCCACTTGATAGACTTGGTCGTTCAAGAGGTCGAAATGGTGCATCTCGTTGTTATCCGAATTCAGTACCACTTGAGTCACACTGAACGTTTTCAAACCGGTTGCACGGTCTATAATAAAACCATTTTCATAGTCGCTATGATTGTTGGAATGAAAATCCACAATTCTTTGCGCTGATATCTCATGGGTACTCTCAATAAACTTGTTGAACAAGGTATTTCTTTGATCTATGGCCTCAGTATCATATAGTGTTACGGATGACCAAATATAATCTTGTTTGGGATTGAGCGGCTTAACATGCTTAGCTTCCCCATCCCAGCGAAACTCCAAGAGTTTTCCGTTTTCAAAGAGAACCAAGGTAAATGGCTCTATTTGGTCGAGGTTCATTTCCTGAAGCATTTTTCCCGGTTGCCTACTTGAAATCACATCGAGCAAGATCAAACCCCGGCTTTTGGCATACGGTAACTGGCGTTCATGGTTTACAAAAGCCCCATTTAACAAGACAGCTACAGTTCCAAATTCGTTTAGGGCGAACCATGTCCCACCTGCTTGGGGATCCTTGGGAAAAAGCACCTTTATTCCTGCCAAGGTTTTTTCCTCAGGTCTATGGGCCACAGGCCTGGAAATATGTTCATCCCGATTGGATGTGATAAAACACCCTTCTTCACGCCTAATAAAACTTACTGTGCACATGCTTGACGGTGTTGAAGGGTTGACGGGGCGACTCCAAAAGATTCAGGCAACGGAATGTCCGTAAAAAATTGGATACCCACCTTTATAAGTGCATGGTGATGTATGGTGTGCTCCAAATTGTACATGACCTCCCTTGCCGTCACAAGTGTACTAGTAGAAATACCAGATGTTGTCGTTGGTCCAGCAAGTGCTGACGATGTTTCATCTGAAATA
>JBCCUY010000113.1:0-9615 GCA_039196145.1 Bacteroidota bacterium | reverse complement strand
GCCTCGGCACATACTTGGGTGAAATTGATGGAAAAAGCACTTTTCACGGGAACTTTAAGATTGCGTATGTGGCCAACCAGCAGGTAGAGGTGGGTTTTGCATCAATTTCGCCCAAGTATGTGCCGAGGCCCAAATAGACACCGTGCACTACATTACGGCGGTCATTAAATTCGATGTAGTCGCCCTCGTCCTGATTTTGGTCTTGAGCCCAGCCGGCTCCCCCTGCAAGCAGAAGAAGTAGCCAAATTTTACTTTTTATCATTAGTGTTGTTTTTTGGTTGTTGCCTTAAAGACAATATTATTCTGGAAAGGTTGCACGTTGCCAAATAATTTTTAGAATTATTTTTTAGTCTAACCTATTTCCATTCGTTTAATCAGTGACCACGATTACTCCTTTGATTCCGTTTATGGTAAAATCGCCTCCGGTTCCCTGTCCGTAGTCCGCAGTAATTTCCCTTACCTTTCTTCCAGGGTTGGTGACATTTGTACCGATGTTTCTAAACGTTTTTGGCACGCGTAACAGTCCTTGTTCCAAAGTGGCTTTAAAATCAAAAACCATACCGGATACGTTTATATTGACTTCGGAGGATTCCTGAACGATGTCGATTCCAGCATCTGGCCTAAGCACTTTTTTAATCTCCACTTCGGCAATACGAAGGGTCAGGAACATTTCAGCATCAATGCTTCCTATATCCACATTGGAGAATTTAAAATCCCCGCGAAGGCTTCCAACAGCTTCCAGATAAACCTCATCCTTACTTGAGTAAAGTTCCAAGTTGGCCACATCATCCAGTTTAATATCACTCCCGCTGCTTATGATCTTCAATTTTTGGGCATTTTCAATATCGATGGCACCATTGCTCATTTTTATGTTTCCATACCCGATATCGCCAAAATTTAACTTCCCAAACCGCATGTCCACTTTGGCCGTGGAAACTGGATCGTTTATCCAGATATCTCCATGCTGTACATTAGCCTCCAAATCTCCGTTCCATGCTCCAATGACCACATCGCCAAATTTGTTCGTGATGTTTAGTTCTGCATTTACCGGCATATAAACCTCGTAATCAATCTTAATGTTGGACTTATCAAAGTCAAACGGGTTGGCCTTGTTGAAATACCTACTGAACAGGCTTGAGCTTCGGTCAACAATTTCAGAAGTAATTCGGATAAAATCACCTGCTTGGGTAACTTCCGGCTGAATCCGGTCCAATAACTTTTTGGCGTTTTCATCCTTGCGGTGCACCACTTTGATGTCTATGACCACCTGCAACTCTTCCCTGTCCCATCCATTAATGGCCACATTGCCATATTTGTTCTCTATCTGGACAGTACCCGATGCGGGCAGGTCATAACTCTTTTTCCACTGTTTGGTTCGTTCGCTCTGAGCGGCCAACGAGGTGGTAATGAGCCCAAACAGCAGGGCCAGCAACATGTTTCTACAAAATATACCCTTCATAATCCGTTTCATTTTTAGATGCACTGATCTGCTTCAACAAATTCTCGATCAATTCAATGCGTTTTTTATAGTTGTTTACAATGGCTTCCAATACGAGTTCGTTATCCAAATTATTCTGCATTTCCTGTTTGAGCTGCTCATATTCTTGATCCAGCTCATCCATAAAGGATAGAAATTCTTCCTTGTCCCCTGCACTTAACTTTGGATGGTTCTTTACCAGTTGCACCTGCTGGTAGACCAGGTTTTTGTAATGAAGGTCTATCTCGAACAGCTCTTCACTGGCGTAACCCTCTATATTTTGCGACGAAGGATTACCAAGCATTAGAAATGTCATGATGGACAATCCAATCACCACAGCAATGGAAGCAGCGATCCGTAGTTTTCCGGATTTCCACAGCGGAACCACTTTCGGTTCTTCTTTTTCATCCAATTGATCAGCAATCCCCTGCCAAAGTTTGTCTCTGTCCACCTTGTGAACATTGAATGCTTCTTTGTTTTCCTTTATGTATTTTTCAAAATTGTTCATCATAGCTCATTTACAATTTGAATAAGTTTCTTTTTGGCCCTGTGATATTGCGATTTGGAAGTAGAAGTACTGATTCCAAGTATCTCACCAATTTCCACATGGTCATATCCTTCTATTAGATATAGGGTGATAATTTGCCTATAACCCTCTGGCAATTGACTAAGGCCCGTTTTTATTTTTTCGATTTCCAGCTGATCTACCTCTGTGGTATCGTCATCCTCTAAAGGTTCGCCCTCATTTTCCAAGGAACCCAACATCAATCTCTTTGTTTTTAAATGATTGATACTTCGGTTGATAACAATTCGCTTTAACCAGGCCCCAAAAGTGCTTTCAAACCTAAAAGTGTCCAGCTTTTTAAAAGCTTCCACAAAGCTCTCCTGCAGCACATCCTCTGCATCCTCTCGTATGGTAAGCAACCGCATGGCTACGTTGAACATGGCATCCACATACAGTGCATATAGCTGGTACTGGGCGTTCCGGTCCCCTGCTTTGCTCTGTTCCACCAATGCCTGGTGTGTAAAACGTATGTTTGCTTCCAAAAATCTAGGTCGATTATTCAATAACAGCTAAAAATAATCCTTATTCATCTATTCCAAAGACAGTTTAAAAATGTAAGGGTTGCACGATGAGGTATTTTAATAAAAAAACCTTCAACAAATGTTGAAGGCTTTTTAGTGTTTATTGGTGATTTTAGTTTAATCCAACTTTACAATGATGAATTCGGAACGCCGGTTCATATCATGTTCCTCATTGCTACATTTTACGCCATTACTGCATTGGTTCAATAAAAGTTTTTCTCCATATCCTATGGCACTTTCTATGCGGTTGGCCCCAATACCCTGGGAAACAATATAGTTTCCGGTTGACTTTGCCCTTTTGTCCGATAAGGTTTCATTATAGCGATCACTTCCCCTGGAATCGGTATGGGCTTCGATTTTAATGACCATTTTGGGGTATTCCTTCATGACCTCCACAATTTTGTTCAATTCCTGGGCGGCGTCGGGTCTTATATCGGCTTTGTTCAAGTCGAAGTAAATATTATCAATTTTAATTTTGAGCACCCCATTTTCCCGAACGATAAGTTTGTTCAACTCTTTGGTAATCTCAAGAGGAACATCGTTCACAAAATCCTTCATGTCCGTGGTGCTGAAAGTGGTCTCGTTTGGTAAAAACCCATCCTTGCTAATTTTGATTTCGTATCCCACCTCACAGTTCAGAATAGTCTCAAAGGCAAAAGCTCCGTAAGGGTCGGTCGCTGTTCTGCCCAAGGAAGTTCCATTGGCATCAAAAAGCTCTACAACCACATTAACCATGGGCTGGGCATTCGATTTCCGAATTACACTACCCTTGACCGTCTGTTCGCAAGATTCCTCCATACGCTGAAAGGAATAGATATCATCATCCCCTTTGCCTCCTTCGCGATTTGATGAAAAATAGCCTCTTTGGGTCGACTCATTGACGATATACCCAAAATCATCCCGATTACTATTCAGTGGTTGACCCAAATTCACCGGGGTTCCAAATCCAGTAGCGCTAATTTCGCTTTCAAATACATCCAAACCCCCAAGGCCCAGATGTCCGTCAGATGCAAAATACAGTTTTCCCTCCGTCAGGTACGGAAACATTTCCCGCCCGCTGGTATTGATGGTAGGGCCAAGGTTTTTAGGCTGTGAATAGTTGCCATCACCTAGTACTTCCACCATAAAAATATCCGTTCCGCCTATACTACCGGGCATGTCGGAAACAAAGAACAAAAACTTTCCATCTGGGCTCAGGGCCGGTTGCCCAACGGAGTAATCCTCACTATTGAAGGGTGCCTCCTCGGCTTCTGTCCATTCCCCACCGTGCAGTTGGGCGGTGTACATTTTAAGGTGATTGGTGCCTTCACCGTCCCTTCCCAACGATTCTTGGGTGTAGTTATTTCTTGTGAAATAAATTTCATTGTCTTCGGGCATAAAGCTGGCCACAGCCTCGTGGTATCTGGTATTTAGGATTTCTGAAAAGGAGGAAACGGTAGCCAAATCCGAGCCCAAATCAATGGTATCTGCCACAAAGAAATCCAGATAGGGTTGTTGGTTCCATTCATACACCCGGGTTTCAAACCTCAGCGAGTCGCGGCTCGAGGAAAAAACAATCTTGTCCTTGTAGTACATGGGTCCAAAATCCGCTACCGGGGTATTGATCGCCAAATTGGTAACGTAAAACTGCGGCTGCCTTGCTAAAAGTTCGTCCAGAGCCTCGTCGTTATTTTGCAACTGGGCTACTTGATAATCTTTAAGGTCCAATTTCTGGGTGTAGATTTTCATGATGCCCTTGGCCAATTTATAATCCCCAACACCTTTTAGGGCATGAACATATCTAAAAGCGTATTCGGGTTTCAGTACTTTCTCGTATTTGGAAAACAGCACCCCATACCATTTAGCTGCGTTTTCCATATCAGTATTGAAAAAGTAGGCATCTCCCAAACGCTGCAGCACATGTTGTGAATCATCACCTTTCTGTACTAGGCTTTCATATTGCTTTGCAGCCTTTACGTAGAGTAGATTTTCAAAATTGACGTCCGCATCATTATACTTTAACTGGGCCTGAATTGCTATTCCCATGAACAATGCTAAAACGGATATGTATGTTTTAAATCTTTTCATCTTAGTAAAATCTTGGGGATTTAAGTCGTTTTTCCACGGTCTTGAACTCATATCGCAAGAATACCTCATGGGTACCGCTGGTGTAGCTTCTCAAATCTGAAGTGGTGAGGTCATAGGCATAGCCCACACTGAGGTCTGGTGATATCTGCAGTCCCATAAGGGCCGAGAACGAATCGTCCCAACGATAGGCCAAACCGGCCGTAAAAGTTTCCATGAGCATGGCATTCGCAGAAATGTCGGCGATTACCGGAGCTCCGGGCACCCATTTCACAAAAAAGGCGGGTTTAAATTTGATGTCGGGAGTAAGATCAATAATTTTTCCGCCGATCAAGAAATAGTGCAAACGTTCCGCCGCAATCTCTTGTTCTTCCCCATCATAATGGTCTTGGGCGAAGAAATTGGGCACTGCAAGTCCCAAATAACTCTTCTTGGTATGGTAATATACCCCGGCACCAATGGTTGGGAAAAACTTGTTTTTGATGTTGTTTTGAAAGGCCACATCAGGGTTTTCCACCAGTCCTTTTGAGAAATCCACATTGAACATGCGCCCTCCTCCCTTTAATCCGAATGAAAGTCGCTTGTCATTTTCATCTAACTTAACAGTATAGGAAAAATTGGCATCGGCAAACACCTCAGACGCCGGCCCCAGCGCATCATGGGAAAGGACAAGACCCAACCCAACGTTATTGCCCATAGGCCCGTCAACAGCCAAAACCTGCGTAGTGGGAGCTCCATTTACGCCCACCCACTGCGAACGGTGCATCAGCAAAGCCGTAAGATGCCCCCTGGAACCAGCATAAGCCGGATTCACGTTCAAGGTATTGTACATATATTGGGTGAACTGTGGGTCCTGCTGTGCAGAAACGGAAATTGTTCCTACCAGAAGCACCATAAAACAGCTGATTCGGATTTGCCTTGTCATTCGTTGTATTTTTCTATCGTGTCCCATCTGCCTATCTGTTTATGTATAACCAATCTGTTCGTGGTTCCGAGCCGTCGCCCAGATCTAGGACATAATAATAGGTGCCCACGGGTAGTAAATCTCCTTTTTGAACGGTGGCCCTTCCGTTGGAAGTTCCATCCCAGTCATTGTTATAGGAGCGTTGTTCATATACAATGTTGCCCCATCGGTTGTAAACCTGAAGCACATTGTTAGGATATCTGGAAATACAATCTATCTTGAAAAATTCGTTGACACCGTCCCCATTGGGCGAGAATTCGTTGTACACGGTCAAGCACGATGGTGATACTTCTGCCTGGTCCGAATCGTTGGAACTATTGGTATCCAATTGGTCAACAAAGGCTAAACTGGCGGTGTTGATGTAATCATTTATATCGAGTACCTCCACGGTGAGCTGCAAATTGGCCGAGCC
The DNA here is from genome assembly GCA_039196145.1 of Bacteroidota bacterium. Lineage (GTDB taxonomy): Bacteria > Bacteroidota > Bacteroidia > Flavobacteriales > Flavobacteriaceae > Flagellimonas. Next base: position 3,612 of record JBCCUY010000113.1, on the reverse strand, counting down.
CAAAGCTGCCACCATTGGCAATTCCCAGAAACCAGAAACCTCATCATAAATTCCATCCGAAGTTTGGGCGGTTATCAATCGGTACCCGGACGGCAAGAGTTCTTCTATGCCCACGTTGGTGGCATCTACACTTCCTTGATTGGAAACGACAATAGTGAAGACCACTTGTCCACCAATATTGGGCGAGGCATTGTCCACAGTTTTTGTAATCGAAATATCCGTAGTTTGTGGGGTCACCATCGCCACCGCCTCATCGTCATCTGTCCCACCATCCGCAAGATCGTCCACATCCAAACCTTGGTTGGGGTCACTATCTGGATCCGCCAGATCACTTCCTGTAACCTGGGCTACATTCAAATATTCATCAACTGCTCCGGTAGGTGCATTTACAGTAGCCAAGACCACTAAGGTTTCTGTGCTCGAATTGAAAATTGGTCCGTTCAAGTTCCATAGCCCCGTAGCTGCATTGTAAACCCCAGCTGTTGTAATATGCGATTGATAATTATATCCTAAAGGAAGCAAATCCGTGACCACAACTCCGGTAGCATTGCTGAACCCATTATTGGTTACATTGATCGTAAATTCCACTACATCGCCCACATTGGGAGTTGGATTGTCCACCACCTTGGTCAATTCCAAATCAGCCAGACCGTTTGGCACCACCACTATGGTATCCTGATCATCCTCAGAACTTAAATTGTTATTTGGTGTTGAATCGGGATCAAAGGTGTCCATCGCAATCAATTCTGCAGTATTCCGATAATCCCCGCTGGCCAATACCTGGGCGGTAATCTGTAAGCTTGCGGTGTTTCCATTGGTCAGGCTGCCTACATCCCACGATCCGGTATTCTGGTCATAGGTGCCAATGGAAGCACTTGCTGATATAAAGCTGAATCCGGAAGCGAGCATATCTTCGATTACGATGCCCGAAGCATCATTGGGACCGGCATTGTTTATCGTAATGGTGAAAACAATCTGTTCACCTGTAGACGGGCTTAGGTTATCCGCTGTTTTGGTTACAGAGACATCCGACACGCTTCTTGGTGTTGTGGATTGTTCTGCCTGATCATCTTCCGATGGATCATTGTTTCCAGGCACGGAATCCGGGTCATCCTGTATGACCGCGATCACTTCCGCCACGTTATCATAATTTCCAGATGGATTAACCTGGGCAATAATGTTCAGGGCAATACTATTGGTTGAGGTCAAGACGCCCACATTCCAAAGACCACTGGCCAAATCATAGGTACCTCCAGAGTCATCAGAGACATACGTGTAACCCGAAGGTAAGGCATCAGATACCACAATTCCGGTGGCATCGCTTAAACCATCATTGGTCAAGGTTATGGTAAAAGTTACGTTGGAACCTACGTCTGGGGTAGGGTTGTCCACAGTCTTGGTCAGACTTAAATCCGAACTTGGAATAGGTGTTGTACCAGCGCTATCCTGGTCGTTTTCAAAAACATTGTTGTTGTTGGGCGTGGAATTCGGGTCCAAATTACTGGATGAGAAAACCTCGGTGACATTAAAGTAATCCCCGGAAGCGTTTACCTTGGCCACTATGTTCATGGTCTCCGTAGTACCATTTGGAATAACGCCATTCAATTCCCAAATCCCGGTAGCAGGGGTATAGACCCCGGCCGTTCGATTGTTGGAAACATATATATATCCATCCGGCAATAAATCCAGTACCTCAACCCCGGTCACATCACTAGGTCCATTGTTGGTGATGCTGATGTTGAATATCACCTCTTCGCCTACCAATGGGCTAAGGATATCCACCGATTTTCGCAAGACCAAATCGGATACCAAAACAGGCACCGGTTCAATGGTTTGCTGGTCATCCTCAGTATCATCATTATTAGCAGGTACCGAATCAACATCGGTTTCAGTCAAATCGGTCAACTCGGCAATATTGGTATAGTCGCCATTCGCCAGAACGGTTGCTGTTATGACCAAGGTTTCCGAAGCAGTGTTGGCCAAATTCCCGATAGTCCAGGAGCCGTTCAAAGGTTCGTATACTCCAGTTGAAGGAACCGCACTTACAAAGGCGTAACCCGAAGCCAAGAAATCGGTCACCACTACATTGGTAGCATCATTTGGTCCATCATTCAGTACCGTAACGGTAAAAACAATGGGGTCGCCCACATTGGGTGTCAGATCATCTGCTGTTTTGGTTACAGATACATCCACTAAAGGATTCGGACTGATTCCAATATCATCTTGATCATCTTCTGTTAACACACCATTGTTTGGAGTGGAGTCACCATCAGGTTGATCCACTGCAGTAATCTCGGCCACATTATTATAATCCCCGGTCGGATTTACTGTTGCTGTAATATTTAAGGTTGATGAACCACCATTTACCAGATTTCCAACGGTCCATAATCCGGTTCCGATTACATAGGCCCCAGCACCATCGTCAGAAACATAGGTATAACCCGAAGGCAATACATCAGTCACCACAATGTTGGTGGCATCACTGGGTCCAGAATTGGATACGGCGAGCGTAAAAACAACATTGGTATTCACATCTGGACTGGTATTGCTCACATCTTTGGTAATGGATAAATCGGCCACTGCGACCGGAGCGATAACCACCTCATCTTGATCATCCTCGGCACCCACTCCATTGCTAGGAGTAGAGTCAATATCAAATCCATCCGACGCCATGATCTGGGCCACATTGGTATAATCTCCAGTATTGTTTACCAGAACATCAATGATTAAAGTTTCATTGGTTCCGTTGGAAACGGTTCCCACCTGCCACAATCCTGTAGTATCATCATAGGTTCCTGCCGTGGCACTATAAAGTACATAGTTGAACCCGGAGGACAAAACGTCTTGCACCACTACATTGGTGGCATCATCGGGTCCAGCGTTTGAGACCGTGATCTCAAAGCTTATTTCTTCACCCACGTTGGGATTGATATCATTATCAACAACGATTTTTGTCAGTGATAGGTCGGCCTGTTCCGGTGCAACCGTGATTGCGGCTTCATCATCCTCGCTTTGATCACCATCATCATTGTTTGGTGTACTGTCCGAATCAAATTGGTCACTTAGAGCTACCTCAGCAATATGGGTAAATTCACCGGCTGCTCCTGTTGGACTTTGAACTGTTGCATTAAAGTTCAGGGCAACCGTATTAGTACCGACTGGAACATTCAAGCCGGTCCAAGTAACAATATCTGTGATGAAACTAAACGTTCCTCCATTGCTAATAGCAGTTATAGCGGCAAATTCAGGTGGTACTAAATTCTCTAGGGACACTCCAGTGGCGGGGTTTGGTCCCATGTTGCTAATATTAACCGTAAAGGTTACCACATCACCCACATCCGGAGTGGGATTGCTCGCCAACAATTCAATCTCCAAATCGGTGACTTGAGGTGTGGCTACAAAAAAGTCTTCATCGTCCTCGCTTTGATCGCCATCATCGTTCCCAGGATCACTATCAGCATCGAATTGGTCCACCAATGCTATTTCGGCTGTATTTAAGTATTCATCCGTTACTCCGGATGGTGCATTCACGGTTACTTCGTATGAAACGGTTGTGGATCCTACCGGAAGGTTGGCAATAGTCCAGCTCAAAAAGGTTCCAGCTATGTCGGT
>JBCCUY010000112.1:0-9655 GCA_039196145.1 Bacteroidota bacterium | reverse complement strand
GTTGAATTTTGAGCCAGGAACCGCGTTTGGCTATTCTGGTGAGGCCTTTAACTATCTTGGAAGGGTAGTGGAGCATATAACCGGCAAAGATCTTCAGACACTTTATGAACAAGAAGTGGCAAGGCCTTTTAAGGTAAAAGACTCCTATTTCTTTTATACCGATGAACAAGAAAATCGCTTTGCGTTGGGACACATGCAGCAATATCCCCAGGTAAAGGAAAAAGAGCGGGTCGTCAGCCCAGCTTCGGGCATGTCCACCAATGCCCATTTATTTAAGTCGTTTGTGTTGGGACTTATCAATGAAAGGGGACTTTCAAAAAGTTCTTATCAATTGATTTACGATCCCTATACGGAGCTGACCCAAGAGCAGAAATTGTATGACCCTGAGGTTCCACAACATGTTTCCCATGGGTTTTTCGTCCAAAGGACCCCCTTTGGAGAGCTGATTGCCCATGGGGGCAACAATGGGGATTACGATTGTAAATTCATTTATAGCCCAGAACAAAAATTTGGATTCATTGTGTTTACCAATAGTAATTTGGGTGATGAATTTACAAGGGCCTTTGAAGAATTTTTGTTGCCCAAATAGGCTTAATGGGGTCTAAAGTATTCCAGTTCAACTTCTTTCTGTAATATGTGTACACCATTCTGGAAAATGTATACGTGAAGCGCTTTTGCGGCTTATACTTTTGTCTTGTATTTAAAATTGGATATCAATCACAAAAAAATAGGTACAATGAAAAAAGTAATCATAGTTACTGGCGCATCGTCTGGTATTGGAAAATCTACCGCACTGCAATTGATTCAGGAAGGCTTTACCGTTTATGGATTGGCCCGAAGGATAGAGCAAATGCAGGATTTGATTGCGGCTGGAGGTCATGCCATGGCCATGGACGTTACCCAGCACGATCAAGTAAAGGCGGTAATTGCCAATATCGTTAAGAAAGAGAACCGAATTGATGTATTGGTCAACAATGCAGGCTATGCCATTTGGGGTGCAGTTGAAGATGTGTCCTATGAGGATGCCAAGCGTCAGTTCGAGGTGAATATTTTCGGGTTGGCAGAAGTGACTAAGGCAGTATTGCCAACAATGCGTGAGCAAAACAGCGGGAAGGTCATCAATATAAGTTCCATCGGAGGAAAAATCTATAGTCCCTTAGGGGCATGGTACCATGCAACCAAACACGCTTTGGAAGGTTGGAGCGACTGTCTTCGATTGGAAGTGGAGAGGTTTGGTGTTGATGTCGTCATCGTTGAGCCTGGGGCCATCAGAACAGAATTTGGTGAGGTAATGAACGACAACTTTTCGCGGTCCAAGAATGGCACCTATTCAGAAATGGCCAACTTAATCTCTGCAGCAGTTGAGGATACCTATAAACCAGGGAAAAGCTCATCGCCTTCGGTTATTGCATCTGTAATTTCCAAAGCTGTCAAGTCCAAAAAACCCAAAACACGCTATGCGGCTGGTAAAATGGCCAAGCAAACCTTGTTCATTAGGAAATGGTTCAGCGACCGCTTTTTTGACAAAACCATTATGCGTATGATGGGCAACATGGCCAAAAGTGCATAGCATTTTTTCAGACCATCTTCCTCATCTCTCCACTGAATATTACCTGAACCTAGAATTGTTTAAATTAGAAGAACCATGAATACTATTATCCATCTGGAAAGTATAGAAAAAATGCATCGGTTGTTGGGATTCTCAAAGCCCAAACACCCATTGGTTTCAATAGTGTATATGAAAGACCTCCCCAAGGAGCAAGATTTTGAGGGGGTGAGGTTCACCTCAGATTTGTATATGGTATCCTTGAAAGATGGGGTGGAGGGTTCTATTGGATATGGCAGGAACTCATATGATTTCTCGGATGGAACTATGGTGTTCATGAAACCACATCAAATCGTGCACGGTAAAGCAGAAAACATTTGTGCTGAAACCAAGGGATGGATGTTGCTGTTTCACCCTGATCTGATACGAAAATCGGAATTAGGGAGAACAATTGGGAATTACTCATTCTTTGATTATGAGGTAAACGAAGCGCTACACCTTTCTGAAGAAGAACAACTTATGGTCAGTGATTTGGTTGGTAAAATCAAATTGGAGTACCAGCAGAACATTGACAAGCACAGTCAAAAACTTATCATCTCAAGTTTAGAGCTATTGTTGAACTATAGCACCCGATTTTATGACAGGCAGTTTTATGTCCGAACCAATTTAAACCAAGATCATGTAACTCAGTTTGAATCCTTATTAAGGGGATATTTTAACTCCAAGATGCCTTTAGAATTGGGAGTTCCTTCCGTGAGATATTGTGGGGAACAATTGAATATGTCCCCAAACTATCTTAGCGATCTGCTTAAGAAAGAAACAGGTATGGGTGCTAAGGACCACATACACAGTTTTGTGGTGAATAGGGCTAAAAACGATTTGCTTGGCTCTACAAATTCCATTAGTGAAATAGCTTATGGTCTGGGCTTCGATTATCCTCAGCACTTTAGTAAACTTTTCAAGGCTAAAACGGGAACGAGCCCCGCCCAATATCGCTTACAGAATTAGTTATGGGTAAAGTTATTATCACTGGAAGTACGGGAATGGTCGGCAAGGGTGTACTGTTGGAATGTCTTGATCATGATTCCATTAGTGAGGTCTTGGTGATCAATCGGACTGATTTGGGAATGGAACATCCGAAATTAAAGGAGATCTTATTGAAAGATTTCATGGATTTGGGTTCGGTCAAGGACGGGCTCAGGGGATATGATGCCTGTTTCTTTTGTATGGGTGTATCCGTGGTGGGGTTGAACGAGGAAAGTTATTCCAGAATTACCTTTGATATCACCAAAAAGTTTGCGGATGTTTTATTTGGGTTGAATCCAAACATGGTATTTAATTATGTGTCAGGTACCGGCACTGACACCTCCGAAAAAGGCCGTTCTATGTGGGCTAGGGTAAAGGGAAAAACCGAGAATTATATCCTAAACCTAGGTTTTAAAGATGCCTATGCTTTCAGACCTGGTTTGATAATACCTGAGCGTGGAATCAAATCTAAAACAAGTTGGTACAATGCCTTTTATGTGCTTACGGGACCCTTGTTTCCCTTATTGAAAAGGTCGAGGAACATTACCACTACAACTCGAATTGGGCTGACCATGATTCATACCTTGTTTCATGCCCAGCAACGTAAACATTTGGAAAACAGAGATATCAATCAGATAGCGAAAACACTTAACTCACAGATTTGAAAAAATTACTAAAAATCTTAAAACGAATGTTGATAACCATTGGGATTATTATTGGCCTTTTAATAGTGGCCTACTTCGCCTTTGTCAATCTTTATCCCTCATTTGGTGGGGATGTTTCGAAAGAACGACAGTCAAGATATACCAACTCCTCTCAATTTGAGGATGGCAAATTCAAAAACGACAAAGATGTCCCTAAGGACCCAAGTTTTTCAGAGATTGTCTCAATGACACGAAAATTCTTTTTCACCAAGGTGGAAAACGGGAGGCCTAATGAAGAACCGCCCAAACATAAGGTGGACTCTCTTTCCATAGCTTCATATCATGGCGGCACCAGATTAATGTGGTTTGGGCATTCCGCTTTTTTGCTTCAAACGAACGGAAAAAATATATTAATAGACCCCATGTTGGGCTCAGTACCCGCACCCCATCCCTTATTAGGTGCAAAACGCTTCGATGAGGAACTCCCCATTGCGATTGAAAAGTTGCCAAAAATAGATGCGGTATTGATTTCCCATGATCACTATGATCATTTAGACTACGAGTCCATTAAAAAATTGAAGGATAAAGTGGCCCAATTTTATGTGCCATTGGGTGTCGGTGTGCATCTTGAGGCATGGGGCGTTGCCCAGGATAAAATTATGGAACTGGATTGGTGGCAGGACGCTACGTTGGATGGCTTACAATTTGTATGCACACCTGCCCAACATTTTTCAGGCAGAAAATTCAGTAATGGTCAAAGTACGCTTTGGGCCTCTTGGGTGATAAAGTCTGAAACGGAAAATATTTTCTTCAGTGGGGATAGTGGCTATGCCGATCATTTTAAAGAAATAGGGGAGACCTATGGGCCGTTTGACTTTGCCATGCTAGAGTGCGGACAATACAACAAGTTATGGCCGGACATCCACATGTTTCCCGAAGAAACCGCACGGGCCGGAATGGATTTGAAAGCCAATGTTATTATGCCCATTCATTGGGGTGCTTTTAAGTTGGCATTGCACTCTTGGACCGATCCTGTAGAGCGGGTAGTCAAAAAAGCCAACAACTTAGGTATACCGATGATAGCTCCAAAAATTGGCGCTATGATCGAGTTGAATTCCTTGCTTGGTGAACATCAAGAGGATTGGTGGGAGTAAGTATCCCGTTATTTGCTCAATTATGTGATTCAGATTTAAAATAAGGAGGTTTGATGAAGGAATTTTGTAACAGGATGTTCTCTTTTTCGTCCTATTCGAAACATCAATCATTTTCATGCTGAAATCATTAATTAAAAGTCTTAGGATATTAACGGCCTTTATCGTTTTACTTTTTCTCGGTTATGCCATTGGTTTGGTTTGGCCAATGCCCAAACTGGAATCTCCTCCAAAAGCGGACTACGTTTGGGTACGACATGTAAATGTTGTTGATGTTGAAACTGGGGACATTCTTCAAAATCAAGACATTCACATCCACAACAACCGGATCATCTATCTTGGTGAAAGCAAACCATTGGTTCAAAATGATGTTCTGGCCATAGACGGCAGTGAAAAATTTGTTATCCCTGGATTATGGGATATGCACACGCATTCCAATCAACATTCCGAATGGCTTCATCATCCACTGTATGTTGCCAATGGAGTTACAGGGGTAAGGGACATGTCGGGTCAGCTTAATGTCAGGGATAGCTATTGGGTAGGTAGCAGGGAACGATTGAAGTGGAACACTGAATTGGAACAGAACAAACGCGTCACCCCTAGATATGTGCTCCAAAGTAGCTATCAAATGGATGGTCCCACCTCCATTCCTGATGGTTTCCCCGATTTTTTCAAACTCCAGAATACATCACAGGTAGATTCCTTGCTTCAATATTATAAAAACGAAGAAGTTGATTTTATTAAGGTGTATCAACAGCTTTCGCCTGAAACCTATAGAAGAATGGCCAAAGAAGCTCCAAAGTATGGGATTCACCTAGCGGGTCATAAACCGATGTTCCTGAGTCTTGAGGAATCAATCGATTTGGGACAAAAAAGTTTTGAACATGGGCGGATATTCCTGTTTGAAGCCTTCCCGAATGCGGACAAACTTAGAGACCCTAAGGATTGGAAAGGCCAGTTTTCGTCTTTAAAGAAATCCATGGTCCATGATTTTGACACCGCAATTGCTAAGAACCTAATGCAACAAATGGTTGAAAAGAAAGCCTATTGGACCCCAACCTTGCAAACGCTAAAGTTTGAGGCCAAGGCCCATGAGCCTGATTTTAGGGAAAACCCAAACCTGGAGTACGTTACCATGGTACGCAAAAAGCTTTGGTGGGGCATGGATGCCAACAACAATAGTAAACGAAATTTAAAGGGCGAAAATATTGGTGTAAGCAACGCGTTTTACGAAGCAGCTAGGAAACAAGTGAAAATGGCGAGTGATATGGGCGTTCCCCTATTGGCGGGTACAGATGTAACGGACTCCTATATTTTTGCTGGTTTCAGCCTTCATGATGAACTTCAAGACCTGGTCAAATGCGGGTTATCGAATTTAGAGGCGCTGCAGACCGCCACCCTGGTTGCTGCCAAATATGCTGATTTGGATTCGGATTATGGTTCAATAAAATCTGGTAAGACTGCTGATTTAGTGCTATTGGATTCCAATCCTTTGATCGATATCTCCAACACCAAAAAGATTTCCGGAGTCCTTTTGAATGGAGTTTATTATGACAAAGACAAACTTGAAGAATTGAGGGATTTTACCAGAACGATTTCATCCAATTATCACATGAATGTTAAGACCTTTCATAGTATGATCAGTAGTCCTTTGATTCGTGTCCAATTTGCGGACTAAACCTACAGTACTATAAACTGCTTTTATCGGAGCTTAATACGGGGTCTCCTGACAACTGTGAAAGTTCATACTCCAAAACTTCGCCAGCGCCCAAAAAACGAAAACGTAGCCCTGCAATTCTACCCACACTTTCATTGTAACTTCCCTCAAAGCTCCTTTTGCCACCGGTGAAAACTTGGAGTTGTTTGTTTTCGACCCTAATCTCAATTTCTTGGGGTTCCGAAAGGTCAATTCCCATATCGGAAAGGTCGTGCCGTTTTCCATCCACATAGACATCGTTCATCATGATGCCCAATTCAGAAGTACAACCAGGCACGGAAAGGCCAATGGTCATGGCACCTTTAGACCCAAGAATTACTACCACCAACTTTTTGCATACCGCCCACTTGTCGCTGTACACATTTTGAACCTTGCTGCGTAATATGAAGTTATCTCCTGAGATATATTCCATATCCTTCACCAAATGAAAGGTGGATGTCAATGGCTCACCGCTATTGCTAATTTCTCCCAAGATGTCTTTGGGAAAACCCAGTTTATTGCCCTCTATTCGGCGGGAAGGCACATACTTGGGAATAGGCCTATAATCCAAAGTTCCCAACCACCCCTCGGTCTTGATGAAAAGATCATGCTGTTTAAGCGCTTTTCCATCAACCAAAAGTTTCGCCCTAAAATAGCCGGGATAGTAGTATTGACCAGTAGCCTGTTTTTGTCCCGGCTTTAGTGAAATAGTTTTGGTAGGGTCCCAATACTGTTGAATATGGATACTATCGGATTGTACTTCACCAAGATCAACATCAAAGACCACGGAGTTGGGTAATCCTTGGGCAATGGGTCTGCTGGTAAAAACCAGGCTTTCCGGATCAATAGGTTGTGCGATGGTACCAGGTCCCTTTAAGGAAAAGAAGGAAATGAAAATTACGGTCATCACGGAAGCACTGAGCATGATGATTCCAAGATTGGAACTCACTTTATGGGATATCCTGGTAGTTCTCCTGACATCGGACTTACCCTTAAAATCTCTCCAATTATCATATCCGGCAAACTGGGCAAGTGTATTTAATGTGGTTATGCTGGGCACGCTTTTGTAATCAATACGACCCCAGACCCTTTTAAGGGTCACTGGACTTAGTAGCACCTTGGTTTGTTGTTGAATGCGTTCACTTAGTTCAACGAACATATCGTTGTGCCATAAATGTGAGTCTCCCCAACCAAGGCTCTCCTCGATTTCCAGTAAACATTTCTGAATCAATTTGCGCTCTATATGCATTGGCTTGATTTACGATTCCAAAGATCAGAAAAATATTGTTCCCTGAACCGGAATGAACCAACTTGAACGAACTTGTTTCGAGGTTAATCAGGGGTTTGCACTTATTTCGGAGCATCAAAAAATAAACATCATGAAACATATATCGATTTTAACCACATTTTTATTCCTTGGCATAGTCTCCCTATATGGCCAAAAAAATATTCCATTGGACACCGTGCGATGGGACATCCAAGCAAGAGGTTATATACTTGAACCCTACAAGGGAAGTGATGCCATTTATCTCCATTCTGGTTCCATGACATTGAAAGATGCCAACTTTTTGAATGGTACCATTGAATACGACATCTATCTTAAGAAGGACAGGGGATTCCCAGGGGTTTCCTTTCGGGTGAATGATGATAATGCCGAACTTTTCTATATCAGGCCGCATCAATCTGGAAACCCTGATGCCAATCAAACCATACCCATAGTCAATGGTCTAACCGCATGGCAGTTGTATTTTGGAACCAAGTATTCTTTCCCTTATGAGTATAGTCATGACCGCTGGACCCATGTGAAGATTGTGGTCAATGGGGATAGGGCCCAAGTATTTCTGGACCATGCGGAAAAACCTAATCTTTCTTGGAAGCTCTATCATGACCCCAAGGCCGGTGGTATCAGCTTTTCAGGTGGGGGAATAAGTGGGGTGCACCTGGCCAATATTCGTGTCAACCATGAAACCCCGCAAATCACTGACTTTGAACCTAAAGAGAGGGAAGCTATTGAAGGTTTGATTCCCGAATGGGAGCTGTCGGATAAATTTGACGAGAAACTTTTGGGTGATATAGGAGATATTGATGACCTGATCGCCAAGCGCAAATGGAAACATAAAGTTCAGATGGAAGAAGGTGTTGCAGCCAACATATCGAGCAAGGTAACCTTGGAAGATGATTCCATGAATACCGTATTTGCAAAGGTTACAATTACATCTGATAAGGCCCAGACCAAACTTTTTGAATTTGGATACAGCGATAGAGTAGTGGTCTTATTGAATGGAAATCCCATTTATAAGGGGACCAATCGTTTTAGATCTAGGGACTACAGATATCTCGGAACAATAGGGTTATTTGATGCAGTTTATGTTGACCTAAAAAAAGGAAAAAATACGCTGTTGTTGTCGGTTTCCGAAGACTTTGGGGGATGGCTGGTGACCGGTAGGTTCAAGGATGCCAAAGGTTTGAAGATAAAATAGACGCAATCTAAAAGAATCACACATGAAAACTAAGCAGGTATTTTTATTTGGAGTTTTGCTTCTGACCGCTTTGTCCGTTACGGCCCAGGATATGCTGGTGGCCACAAAGGTGAGTCAAAGAGCCAGTATAACCCAACGCATAGGTACAACAGACGTTACTGTGGTGTATCACAGCCCTTCCGCCAAAAACCGTAAGATTTTCGGAGGTATAGTCCCATACGATTTTGTGGTAGATGGAGTTGAATATCCTTGGCGTGCTGGTTCCAACCAAAACACAACCATAGAATTTACACATGATGTCAAAATTCAAGGCCAGCCCATTCCCAAGGGAAAATATGGGCTTCATGTTTTTGTAAAAGAAAAAGAATGGACCTTCATTTTTTCCAACAATTCTGAAAATTGGGGAAGCTTTAGCTATAAAAAGGAGGAAGATGCCCTCAGGGTTACGGCAACACCGGTGCCCGGGCCGTATCAGGAGTGGCTCAATTACCAGTTTGTGACACGAAAGTCTGGATCCGCACGTTTGGAATTACAGTGGTCCAATGTAAGATGCGGTATCCAGATTAGCACCGATGTCACAGCCAACGTCCTTGTGGATTTGAAAGCCAAGGAAGAAAAGAATACAGATGATTATATAAAGTTGGCTCAACTTACGGTAGAAATGGATTCGGGAAAAATAGACGAAGCACTGGGATATGTCGAAAAGTCCCTGAAGATTGGAAAAGAGTTCAGAAATCTCATGCTCAAATCCGATTTGTTGGCCAGAAAAGGTATGGGTGCAGAAAGTAAAGCCTTGGAGAAGGAAGCTTTAGCTTTAGGAGAAGGATTTCCGTATTACTATTATTATCCGTTAAGTTTTATGCTGTTGGAAGACGACAAGGAAAAAACATTTGAAATTCTATCTGAAATGCTTCGGAAAGAACCAGATAATTATGTTGCCAATCTGGCCATGGGCGAATATTATGTCAAGATCAAGAACCAAGAGAAGGCAACTTATCACTTCGGAAAGGCCTATGAATTTGCAGGGGAACGGTCCAAGCCTTATACTAAATACATGTACTTGTCCAATAAGTTAATTTTGGATTCTAATTAACTGATTAAAAATTATTTAC
>JBCCUY010000111.1:0-9873 GCA_039196145.1 Bacteroidota bacterium | reverse complement strand
TAGTAGCGGGAACTGGACTCGAACCAGTGACCTTCGGGTTATGAGCCCGACGAGCTACCTACTGCTCTATCCCGCGATGTGGACGGCAAATATACGACGGTTTTTTATTTATTTCCAAATTATGGCCAACATTCCGTAAATCCTTTTGGTCCAGTCCAACTTAAAATCCATAAATTCGGATTTTTACTTTATGGAAGCTATCAATAATTTTCTATCGACAATGTTACCTTATACGGAATGGGTTATGCTTATTCTCTTAATCGGTGGGGGGTTGTTCCTAGTTTTTCAATCCAAATTCTTACCGTATAGGTATTTTGGCCATGCCATTGCCATCACAGCGGGCAAACACGAGTCAGAGGGTGCAAAAGGAGATGTAAGCCATCTTCAGGCATTGTCGGCGGCAGTGGCCGCTACTGTGGGATTGGGAAACATCTCCGGTGTCGCGATTGCCATATATATGGGTGGCCCGGGTGTTGTTTTTTGGATTTGGATTACCGCACTTATCGGAATGTGCATCAAATTTTATTCCTGTAGCCTTTCCATAATGTACCGGGGAAATGATTCCGAAGGAAAGCTTCAAGGTGGCCCCATGTTTTACATTACTGGAGGAATTGGTAAAAAGGCCAAACCCCTGGCCACATTTTTCTGTATTGCCGGACTTTTTGGTTTTTTGGGCGTCTTTACGGCCAACCAGTTTACCCAAACCTTTATGAATGTGGTAAAACCGGATGAAAGTTTGGCACTTCTAGGGGATTTTAATTGGAAGTTGATTATTGGAATTGCTCTGGCCGTTATTACTTCATTTGTCATTTTTGGCGGATTAAAGAAAATAGCAAAAGTAGCTTCGGCAATTGTACCCTTTATGGTGTTGGTCTATTTTTTGGCCGTTTTGGTGGTCATGGTAAACAACGCAGCAGATGTTATTCCTTCGTTAAAACTAATTATCACGGAGGCGTTCAATTTTGATACCATGGTCAAAGGTGGTTTTTGGGGATTGGTGATTTTAGGGGTGCGCCGAGCCATGTTTTCCAATGAAGCAGGTTTGGGTAGTGCGCCCATGTACCACGGGCAATCCAAAACCGATGAGCCGGTCCAAGAAGGTCTTGTAGCGATGTTGGGGCCTTTTATTGACACCATTGTTGTATGCACATTGACTGCTATTGTAATAATTTTGAGCGGAGCATATTTGGAGGCTGAAAGTAACGGGATATTGATGACCCTGATTGCCTTTAAAAAAACATTGTTCGGGTACGGTGATGTCCTCCTAATGGTCATTGTTTCGGCTTTTGCCTTGTCCACGCTGTTTACGTATTCTTATTACGGGGTGAAGTGTCTTTCGTTTTTGACCAATGCCAAAATTGGGAAATACTACAATTGGTATTTTGTCGCGACGATTGTTTTTGCGGCTGTGGCATCCGTGGATTTGGTCATTAACCTGATAGATTTGGCCTATGCATTGATGGTGATACCAAATATGATAGCGGTTTTGATTCTAGCGCCCAAGGTGAACGCGGCGGCCAAAACATACTTTTCAAAATTGAAGCATGAAAAAGCATAAAGCTGGCTTTGTTAATATTATAGGGAACCCCAATGTTGGGAAATCCACCTTGATGAATGCCTTCGTGGGTGAAAAACTTTCCATTATCACTTCAAAGGCACAGACTACCCGTCACCGTATTCTGGGTATAGTCAATGGGGACGATTTTCAGGTGATTCTTTCGGATACCCCCGGGATTATCAAACCCGCGTATGAACTGCAGACCTCCATGATGGATTTTGTAAAATCCGCCTTCGAGGATGCAGATGTTTTGCTCTACATGGTGGAAATTGGCGAAAAGGCCTTGAAAGATGAAGCCTTCTTTAAGAAAATAGAAAATAGCGAGATTCCGGTATTGTTGCTTTTGAATAAAATAGATACCTCTGAGCAAGCAGTGTTGGAAGAACAGATGCAACATTGGCAAGCCTTGCTTCCTAAAGCAGAAATCCATCCCATTTCGGCCTTGGAAAACTTTAATGTCAAAGAAGTCTTTGAGCGAATCTTGGAACTGCTTCCCGAAGCACCGCCCTATTACCCAAAAGACCAACTTACCGATAAACCGGAACGTTTTTTTGTGAACGAAACCCTTCGGGAGAAAATCTTGATGCACTACAAAAAGGAGATTCCCTATTCGGTAGAGGTGGAAACCGAGGAGTTTCTGGAAGACAAGGATATAATCCGTATACGTTCGGTGATCATGGTAGAGCGAGATACCCAAAAAGGAATTATTATTGGTCACAAGGGAAGCGCTTTAAAACGAGTAGGTGTGGAAGCACGGAAGGACCTTGAGAAATTCTTCGACAAGCAGGTCCATATTGAACTCTACGTAAAGGTGAACAAGAACTGGAGAAACAATACATCCCAACTCAAGCGATTTGGGTACAACGGTTAGAACGTTTTGAATGCCGTAAGTTAACAGGGACAATTATCGACGAAGTTCCGAAATCAACTCCCTTACGTAGGATTTAAGCTGGTCTGTCTGCGGCTGACCTTTTGCCTTTCCAAGTCTTCCAAAAGCATAAAGAGCAAACCAGATAACGACCAAAAAAAACATGCCCACCAACCAGAACGTGATATCATGCCCAAGCGAATAGTTGGAATAGGCAAATACTCCTAAAATGACAAACAAGGTGCCAACACCAAAATGGAGAAACATAAAAAAGGTCCAAAGGGTGGGATTGGGTCCAAAGACACCATGTATTTTGCTGATTCCCTTTTCAAATGAGGAAAGTTCCAGATGCAACTGCGGAGTCCAAAAGTTGGTTTGCGACTTTTTAAAACGGATGTAAATGTGTTCGTCAAGTCGTTTCATTAGAAAAGGGTCGGGGACTGTGCCATCAAAAATGGACTGTACCCGTTCCAAATCTTCCCGAAAGGAAATCTCAAAACGGGGCCTCAAAACAATCTCATTGGTAAAGTCACTCATAAGTTGCTGACATTGATTAAAAAAGGTATCATTTTTTCTTCATAAATAATGGTATTTTTGCCAAAATTTTGAGCGGATGGGAGCTATTGTAGCCATTGTAGGAAGACCAAACGTGGGGAAGTCCACTTTTTTTAACCGATTGATTCAACGCAGAGAAGCTATTGTGGATGCCGTAAGCGGTGTTACCAGGGATAGGCACTACGGAAAAAGCGATTGGAACGGTAAGGAATTTTCTTTGATCGATACAGGAGGCTATGTGGTAGGGAGTGATGATGTTTTTGAGCAGGAAATTGACAAACAGGTAGAATTGGCCATTGATGAGGCCGATGCCATCATTTTTATGGTGGATGTTGAGTCGGGCGTAACCGGTATGGATGAGGATGTATCCAAGCTTTTGCGAAAAGTGGACAAGCCAGTCTTTTTGGCGGTAAACAAGGTGGACAATGCCCAGCGTGCAGCTGATGCTGTAGAATTTTATGCACTAGGTCTGGGAGATTATTATACGCTTTCAAGTATAAATGGAAGCGGAACGGGGGATTTGTTGGATGCCTTGGTCAAGGTATTGCCCGATGCGGAAGAAGAGGAAAGTGAACTTCCAAGATTTGCTGTGGTCGGCCGGCCTAACGCGGGAAAATCTTCTTTTATAAATGCCCTGATCGGGGAAGAACGATATATCGTAACCGATATCGCAGGCACCACTAGGGACAGTATCGACACCAAATACAATCGATTTGGTTTCGAGTTCAACTTGGTGGATACCGCCGGGATTAGAAGAAAGGCCAAAGTAAAGGAGGATTTGGAGTTTTACTCCGTAATGCGCTCCGTAAGGGCCATTGAACATGCTGATGTCTGCATCTTACTTTTGGATGCGACCCGGGGCTTTGATGGTCAGGTGCAAAACATTTTTTGGTTGGCACAACGCAATAATAAAGGGATCGTGATTTTGGTCAACAAATGGGACCTAGTGGAAAAGGAGACCAACTCGGTTCGTGATTATACGGCTAAGATCAAAGAAGTGATAGCACCTTTTGAAGATGTCCCCATACTTTTTATTTCAGTACTCACCAAGCAGCGTATTTTTAAGGCCATAGAGACGGCAGTGGAGGTCTATAAAAATCGTTCAAAGAAGGTGGTTACCCGCAAGCTGAACGATGTTATGCTTCCAATTATTGAGCATACACCGCCTCCGGCATATAAGGGAAAGTACGTTAAAATCAAGTTTTGTACGCAGCTTCCCACACCGTATCCCCAATTCGCTTTTTTCTGTAATCTCCCACAGTATGTGAGGGACCCGTACAAGCGTTTTTTGGAAAATCAACTTCGGGAACACTTTGATTTTAGTGGTGTCCCCATAACTATTTTCATGCGTAAAAAGTAACTTGCTAGTTACCAGAGGCAGAGGCGACGGAGATGGGCTGTTTTATACTGTTGCCCTCATGGTCCACGACGGTCAAAGTATAATTTCCAGGTTCCATGGGAAGAATGAGCTCATGAAAATTGGAGGTGCTGTTCAAATAGGTCTCGTTCAAATACCAGTGAACCGTGCTCTCTGCTTGCTGGTGCGCCAATTTGAACACGACATCCTTATAACTTTTACCAATGTCTTTCGGAATAAGAATTTCTTCATGAAGACGAGGGTGGATAAACTGCATTAATTCGTCTTGCCCGTCCACACATCCCGATAGATAGGGTGGAAGTGTTTTATAATTGGGATTGGCAGCGGTATAGTAGTATTCAACTATGGGAGGTAAACTGAACCAGTTTTTTTCAACCATATCCGCTAGCGGATAGCAAGCTGAATTGACCTGATACGACTCTTCTGCATCCAAGAAAACCTTATGGTGGTAAGGACAGGTAGCACTTTTGATCCCATTTTCAGGCATTTGTTCCTCTCTTGTATCGTCACAAAATACCGAGGCTCTATGGCCGCTTTTGGTGCAAACCTCCAAGGTGACAAGGTCGTCGAAAGGTTCCTTAAACCACGAACCCCCTGGGAGCAGGGAGAGTACATCAAATAAAATTGGAGCAGCTGCTGAAATGCCCACCAATCCAGGCCTGCCTTCCCCATCGGCGTTACCGGCCCAAACGCCTATGGCATATTTTGGGGTAACCCCAACGGCCCAGGCATCCTTGAAACCAAAACTTGTTCCTGTCTTCCAAGCTATGGGTTGCGCAGCATCAAAAAACTCCCAATTTTCATCTCCCTCAGGACGATTGACTTCCCGTAGCGATTTAAAAGTATGGTATATGGATCCCGCGTTTAATGCGGGTGGTTCAAACTGGTCTTTACCAAAATCTAGTTCTTTTTGAAGCAGATAGGTAGGTTCGGTAAATTCGTTTGTTCTATATGTACTGGAATGGTTCACAAAATAGTTTAGGGTGGAAGCAGTGGAGGCATATGTCTTGGTGATGTCCCATAAAGAACTCTCAGCCCCACCTAAAATAAGGGCCAAACCATAATGGGAAGCAGGTTTGTGGATGGACTCCATGCGCATTTTTTGAAGCTTATTATAGAATTTCTGAAGTCCAAATTGGCGCAAAAGGCGAACCGCGGGAACATTGAGGGAACGGGAAAGCGCCCTACTTGCAGGAACCGCTCCTACATGTTTTTTGTTGAAATTTTTGGGATGATAACCATTGATCACTGTGGGTACATCCGTAACCAAACTGTTGGGCAGCAACTGTCCTTCGTGCAAAAGAGCGGAAAACAAAAATGGCTTTAACGTACTGCCCGTACTTCGATTTTTGGTGATAATATCCACATGATTGCCATGTTCTTCGGAGGCAGGAGAGTTGCCAATATAGGCGAGGACTTTTCTGGATTCCACGTCCAATACCAAAATGGCCAGGTTATGGATAGCGTTGCTTTTGAGTCGATGGTAGTGTTGCTTGGCAACCTGATTGACCTGAACTTGTAAATTTCGGTCCACGGAGGTTTTGATATGTTTTCCGTGATGCTCCTTTTGAACCCGTTCTACAAGATGGGGAGCGATATTTGGTAGCGGAATGGGTTTTTGGGGCAAGGGCTCCAGTATTGCCAATTCATAGGTGTCTTGGTCTATGATATTTTTTATTCGAAGTTTTCGAAGCAGCCTGTCTCGTTTATGTTTTAAGGCATGGTCGTTCCTTCCTGGGAAAATTAAAGCTGGGGCATTAGGTAGAACCGCTAAGGCGGCGGATTGTCCCCAACTCAATTCATGGGCAGGTATGCCAAAATAACGCCAGGAGGCAGTTTCCAATCCCACAACATTGCCTCCATACGGTGTGTGACTTGCATAAAGTCGCAAAATTTCATCTTTGGAGTATCCAAACTCCAATCGGGTCGCAAGAAATAGTTCAATTCCCTTTTCCCAGTAGGTTCTGGACTTGTTCTTTCGGCTCAATCGAATCACTTGTTGGGTTATGGTGCTACCTCCTCTTCGGGTGGCTTTGGTGAGATTATGTTTGATGGCTTTCCCAATTGAAATGGGATTGAAACCTAGATGCTGATAAAAGTATTCGTCCTCAAAAAACAAGACACACTGCTTAAACCGAAAGGGCACCGAATCCAGTTCGGGAAACCGCCACTGTCCATCCTTGGCTATTCTAGCACCAAGTAAGGACCCATTTGAACTGCTTACCACAGTGGAAGTATCATCTTCAAAAAGTGATTTTGGCAAACAGAACATCCAGACCAGCATCATTAAGAACAGAAAACCCAATCCCATCTTAAACCTGATTCTGAGGTTTCTAAAGAAATAATATGTATTTCTGATAATGTTCATTCAGACATTATAGGGTAACTGTTATCCACTTCCCTTTGTTCCGGGCATAATAATCACCATCGTACATAGCCTCCGTTTGGGCACCCGGCAGATAATAATTTCCCAAAAAGGAAGCATTGAGTTTAACAGTGAAAGTTTTACTTTTTTTGGCACCTAGATCAAAGTACAAATGGATGCGGTCGTCCCTTGTATCCGTATACGTTGTAGCCACAGAATTATCCTGTCCAAAACCTGCATAGGAAGTATCCACAATTTCCCATCCACTGGGAACTATTTGGGTCAGTGCCACATCACTTATAAGGTCATTTGAGCTATTAAAAACCGTGATTTGGGCTTCTAGTTCAGTTCCCTGGCGTAAAGAGCTGACGTCAATATTGTTTCCTAACGGATCCTTATATTGGACTGAAAACCGAAGATTCCGTTGTTGTTCAAGTTCTTGTCCAATAGGTAGCTTTCCACTTATGGATAGGGTGGCATAGACCCTATTTCCTTGATGGTTTTCTATGAGCAGTTCCTCGGTCGCCGAAGCGATAGCAATAGGTCTTTGGGCGATGGCCCTATCAGTTTTGACTTTTACAGGTTTTCCGTTCTGCGTGAAGGTCAAATCGAGGGACTTACCTCCGTTTTTGCTGACCATTTTGGCCATGGCCAATAAGGCGTAAGCGGTTTCTTGTGTGCTGTACCACTTTTGGGAGGACAAGTTTTTGGCGAGGGATTCGGCCAATTGCCGCTGTTGACTGTTCCCCAGAATTACCATAGTTTCCAAGGCCATGGCCCTATTCCGGAAAACAGAACCATAGGTTCGGTAATTATAGGAGTTGGGTTTGAAATTAATATTGGCTACTTGGATCAGCTTATTGGCGACTTCTTTTTTACCGACCAAGGCGTAGGCTGCTGCCAA
Organism: Bacteroidota bacterium; assembly: GCA_039196145.1. GTDB lineage: Bacteria > Bacteroidota > Bacteroidia > Flavobacteriales > Flavobacteriaceae > Flagellimonas. The sequence goes on along the minus strand of JBCCUY010000111.1, from coordinate 2,245 downwards.
TCTCCATTTAGCTTCATTGCTGAGATTCTTGGTCTCCCGTAAACGGTTCATGGCGGCCAATTCTGGTTGTTGTGCCAAAGCCAAGGTATACAAGCGGTAAGCCTGGGCCATATCATCATTGTAGCTGCTTTGCTGATTGCTCCATTGTTTGGATGTATTTTTTTGGTATCGTAGCCAATTGCTCAAGAAAGTAAGGGGCAGTTGGTATCCCTTTTGTTTAGCTTCCAACATAAAGTGTCCGGCATACGAAGTGCCCCAATCATTGGTGTTACCGTATCCGGGCCAATAGCTAAGCCCTCCATTGGGTAGTTGAAAATCACTGAGACGACTTATAGCGGCCTTGATATTTTTTTCAGCCTCTTTTTTTCTTTCGAAAGTAACGTCCAGCACGTCTGCCAAAAACAGCTGTGGAAATGCAGCTGAGGTGGTCTGCTCCACGCAACCATGGGGATATTGCAATAGGTAGTCCATACGCTTGGAAAAATCCATAGGAGGAAGGGTAGAGAATTCTATAAATGCGGTGTTCGTGCCAGATGTTCCAAACGGAGCAAAGGAAACAGTTTGGGATTGATCGGCCTCAACCGTGTATAGGGTATTCTGTGTTGTGATAGGATTTGGATTTTCCACATCTACTTCGGTGACACTGCTTGCACTTTCGCCGGCCCCGGAAACCGTGACCTTGATGGTCTGATAGGCTATACTTGGATTTACCTTAAAACTGAAGTTTACGATTTGCTCACCTACTTCATCAAAGGATATGTTCTTTGTGGTCCCTTCAATGGGTTCCAAAGCTTCCCCGGTTTCAATGACCACCCTTACGTCTTTTACCTTTTTTTCCATGGCAAAAACGGTCACCGGAATGGTTACCTGCTCACCAGGGGATAATTTTCTCGGGATGGAGGTCAGCACCATCAATGGTTTCCGCACCGGGGTTGTTTTTTCATTATGGCCATAAGCACCTTTTGGGTTTCCCGCAACCACCATTGTCCGCACCGAGCCAACATAATTCGGCATTTTGATCGTATGGCCCGCTTTTTCCCCAGCTTTGAGTGTAAATGGCCCCAAATAGGTCACTACAGGTTTGAAACGTTGCGCCTTTCGGTTTTTGGCACCCTCACCAATACCGCCACCACCAATGGCATAAATGTTGTCAACGCTGACTGAATAGGCACCCATGACATCATCGAAAATATCGAAAGTTTTTACCCCTAACGCCTGACGGGCATAGAAGCAACTATGTATATCTGGAGTCTTAAACCGTGTTAGGTCCAATAGGCCGTCGTCAACCACGGCAAGGGAGTAGGTCATTGGTTTTTTATTGACCTCCGAAACAGTTACCTCAAATGATTGTTCAGGCTGCAGCACTTCCGGCATTTTGAGTCGTGGTTTTAAAAAGTTAGCTGGATTTTCAACCAACAACGGTACAACACCATACAATCTGATTGGTAAATCATTAGCGACCTGACCGTGGGGTTGAAGCAATGAGATGTTCACATAGACATTTGGTGCCATTTCTTCCGTAATCGGAATCCGCACCTGTGTTTCGCCAGTGGAGGTTTCAATCCACTGTTGTGAAAGAACTTCCGAACCGTTTTCTACACTTACCAAAGCGCGCGACCCCTTGTCTGAAGGAAAGGTGATTACGGCTTCTTCGCCCAATTCATATTTATCCCTGTCGGCGGAGAAAATTAGGATTTTGGAACTTTCTGAGTCCCCGGAGGCAGGTCTTCGCCACCAATTGCGATAAAAATAGGCGGTCCTACCGGTAGCATGGCCCGATACTTCATCCAGCACACGAATGAGGAAACGACCCCCATCATCGTCAGGAATGTTAAGGTCAAAACTTCCTTTCCCATCAGCACCCGTGGTAACGGACAACTCTTTATAGGGTCTGTGTACGGTTGCATTTTCATAGCGAGATAGATTGTCGTAACCTCGATTCCACCACCATCGCCATTCTATTTTGAACACCTGGACTTTCAATTTCCTGTTGCCCTTGGGCTTTCCTTGTGTGTTTAGACTTACAACATCAAAACTATTGTTGTCATCTGTAAGGAACGAGCCATATTGTTTTGCCTTTGGAGACCTAAGTCCAACGAAATGGGAATAAGGGGCCACTTTTTTTCGGAATATATCTATGGAGAAATCGCCCCCGCCCTCAAACACTTTGGTGGTGAAAATAGCTTCCAACATACCGGGAGCCTTAGCATTCACATCTATTTTTTTGTTGATGTTCAAAATCCCG
>JBCCUY010000110.1:0-9954 GCA_039196145.1 Bacteroidota bacterium | reverse complement strand
TCTTTTCATATTGTTCTTTGTCGCCCTGATCATCCGTTTCCCATTTTTCTTTCGAGATTATGTGGATAGGGACGAAAGCACCTTCATAATTATGGCCCAATCCTGGGTTGATGGCCATCTCCCCTATACACGACTTTGGGATTTAAAACCGCCTATCACTTTTTTGACTTTCGCTGGAATCATTGCAATTTTTGGCAAAAGTTTTATTGCAATTCGATTGGCTGGAACCTTGTTCGTGGCCTTGACCGCGCTTTTCACCTATACAATTTCCTTTACGATTACCTCAAAAAAAGTCGCCTTTTGGGCATCGGTATTTTGCGTTTTCTTCCTCAGCCTTTTTGGAAGCTTGCAAGGCGTGATGTCCGAGCACATCTGCACGCTTTTTTTTATGGGTGGATTATATCTGGTTCTCTCGAGAGATCAAAAATATTGGTTCTTAATCGCGGGTCTGTTGTTCGGTTTATCCGTGATGTCCAAACTCAACATGGCCTACCCCTTACTTTCATTGGGAATGTTTCTATTATCCAAATACATCCTACAAAAAAATACTTGGCAAGGAATGCAAAGGTTAGTACTTATGGGATTGGGCTTTCTTCTCCTTGTAGGTCTTACCGCAGTTCCGTATATACTTAATGACCTGTTGGAAACCTGGTTTGCATCCATTTTTGAAGCACCTTTGGCCTATTCCAAAACCAAATTCCATTCTGTATTCAAAGCATTGCCCATGGTGCTTGTTACGGTACTCCTAATATTGGCTGGATTGCGAACCAAGCTTATCGATGCGAATTCAAAAACGGTTCAAGCCTTAATAGCGGTAATCGCAGGTGTTTTGCTTTCTTTTATCCAAACGGGAAAGGTAAATGGGCATTATCTGATTCAACTTTATCCGTTTTTCCTGATTTTAGCGGCCGTAGCGGTAAGCAAACTTCCAAGAATTCGTCAAAATTATTCCTTTATAATAGCAATTCTGATGCTTTTGATACCCATGGAATCTTATTTGGAATACGCCAATGTGGTCTCGAATAAAATTAAGAAGGGCTCGTTCTACAATGGTGAAGGCGTGGATATTCCAAATTATATTACTGAAAACAAGCTTAATACGGAAAACATTTTCTTTACCGAATACCATATTGGATATTGGTTATTGGGTGAGGACCCCCCCACTAAGGCTGCCACGCACCCCAGTAATATTACACGGGAAAAGCTTTTCCCATTTATGGATAATCCCCGTAAAACAGGGCTTGAAGAGCTTCGCTATATCATGGAGCAGATTCAACCCGAAGTAGTCGTAGCTCGAAAAAAGAAGACCATTTTTGATAAAAAACTAGTGGATTTCAACCAATATATCGATGCCTATCTTGCCGAGCACTACAGGTTGATCAAAAGTATTGACAGAGGACTAATCTATCAGCGCCTAAAATGATCTCAGGGCCGGCTCAAATTGTTGGGCGTACCTCTTGATCACCTCCCTGTTAAAATGCTTTTCTTCATTGATCCTTCCCAAAAAGCCAACCCCTGTTTTCTTTAAAATGATATCCTCTGTAGTAGGATGCTCATCTCCGCTAAAAATAATTCCAATCGTAAGATTCTTTTCCTGTAACTTCTCAATGGTTAAAAGGGAATGGTTGATGCTGCCCAAATAATGCCTGGACACTACTATGACCTTGTCACTGGGGTGAATGATATCAAAAATGGTGTCATTATCATTTAGCGGAACCAATAACCCTCCTGCTCCCTCAACCACCAAAAGGTTCTCAGTTTGCGGCGGCAAAATGGTATCCAACTCGATTTTGATACCATCAATTTCAGCGGCTGCATGAGGGCTCATAGGCGTGTTGAGCGCATAGCTGTTTTTATGGATTTTGGAGGTCGGGTTTGATATCAGTTCCGCCACCTTATGACTATCCGAATATGAAAGATCCCCAGCCTGAACCGGTTTCCAATAATCGGCCTCCAAAGCTTCAACCACAATGGCCGAAGCTACTGTTTTCCCAACCTCCGTGGACGTTCCGGTAATAAAAATGCTCATGTTGTGGGTTTAGTGATGAATTTGCAATTGGCGCAACGGTATTTTTTGGGTTCAAAAAAAGGGAATAACTTATAGAATATTCCTTTTCGCGAATAATAAATCTCGGATTTTTCAGCTTTGCAGTTTGGGCATACGATTGGATTGCCCTCAGCGTCCGTAGCATAATTTCTGACCTCGTCGTATATGCTTTTGGCCAATTCCCTATCCTTAAAATATACCTGAAGCTTTACCCCACCAATGGCGCTGCTGATCAATGGGTCTGAATTTATCGTGTTTTCATCTCTCAAAAAAACAGGAATCCCCTCAGATTCCAATTTCCCTTTAATAATCTGAACATCGGCGGGAAATTCAAAAGTTCCCAGTGTATAGAATTCCTGATCCACTATAGTGCTTTCTTTACTTCGTTTAAAACCCCGTCTATCTCCTGCTTGGTGTTGTGCGCGTGTAGGCAAAAGCGTAACCTTTCCTTTCCTTTCTCAACCGTGGGGGACAAAATGGGTTTTACGTTATAGCCTCCCTTCCTTAACCGTTCGGATAATACCTTCACTTGTTGATTCCCACTAGATACCAAGCATTGAATTGCGGCATTTCCATCCATAAAAAGCTCCTGGATGCCGAGCTCCTCCGTCAACTTGTTGAAATACCTAATGTTCTCTTGAAGGGCAGCTCTTTTTTCAAATCCCTTATCTTCCAAAAACTGATACGTTGCCAACACAACGGCCACTGAATGTGGGGACAACGCAGTGGTATAAATTAAGCTTCGGGCAAAATTCACCAGGTAGGTCTTAAGTTCTTGGCTGCCCAAAATTGCCGCCCCATGACACCCAAGAGCTTTCCCAAAAGTGATTATACGGGCAAAAACTGCTTCTTCCAACCCAATTTGTTTTACCATATCCGTTCCCTCTCCATGTACTCCAGTGGCATGGGCCTCGTCCACAACCAGGTGATAACCATTATCAGCGCAAAATTTGGCCAAGGCAGTCAGGTCAGGGGTATCTCCATCCATGGAAAAGACAGACTCCGTAACAATGTAAATCTCTATACCCTTGTCCGGGTTTTTCCTGAACGTATTCTCAATCTTACGGTGTAAATCCAAAAGATTATTATGGGCAAACTTGTACCCTTTGGCAAGGCCCATCTTAATCCCATCCCGGATACTTGCATGAATCAATTCATCATAAAAAACGAAATCGTTTCGTTGGGGCACCGATGAAAAAAAACCAATATTGGCATCGTAGCCTGAATTGAAAACTAGTGCGGACTCAGCGTTATGGTGCTTCGTTAGAAAGGTTTCTAAAGCTGTGAACAATCCATGATTTCCTGTCAACAATCGAGACCCAGTTGAACCACTTCGCTCAACGTGTTGTTCTTTTAAGATTTCGATGGCTCTTGTTTGAATAATACCCTCACCAGAAATACCTAAATAGTCATTGGAAGAAAAATCGACCAGATTTTCGTGCTTGGGCAGGCTTCTTAAAGCGTTGGCCTCAGACCTGTCATCTAACCGTAAACGCAATTTTTCTGGTAATTCCCCCATGGCTCAAATTTAATGTTTACTCTTTTTAAATGATTAATTTAGACCTCATCAAAATCGATAAAATGAAGATTATTTTTTCCGCTGTCCTGCTTCTTGTCGTTTCATGGATTTCTGCACAGACCAATTCCTATGGGATTTCATTTGAAAACGCGGTTCACCATGAAGCAGTTATTACCGCAAGCTTTCCGCAGGTTCAAGAGGACACCCTTTTTCTTAGAATGAGCAGAACCTCTCCGGGAAGATACGCACTTCATGAATTTGCCAAAAATGTATACGGTTTCAAGGCCATGGATGGGCAAGGAAAGCCACTTAATGTCTTCAGGCCAAATCCCTATGAATGGGCAGTTTCTGGGCATAATGGCACAGTAGCTATCAGCTATATTCTCTTTGCAAATAGAGGGGATGGCACCTATTCCCAGATTGATGAAACCCATGCCCATTTGAACATTCCCGCCACCTTTATGTATGCCCCTATCCTGGGAGATAGAAAAATTGAGGTAAACTTTGATCTTAGGGAAGATTTAAATTGGAAAGTGGCCAGCCAATTGCAGCTTGTCTCAGGAACGACATACTCTGCTCCAAATCTCTACTATTTTATGGACAGTCCTACCGAGTTGAGCAACTTTATGTTGAGATCTTTTGAATTGGACGGCCAAACCATCGAATTGGCCTTGCACCATAATGGAACAGAGGAAGAAGCAGATGCTTATTTTGAAAGTGTGAAGAAAATCGTCTTGGAAGAAAAGGAGGTGTATGGAGAACTTCCAAAATTTGATTATGGAAGATATACCTTCATAGCCTGTTACCTTCCAAATGCATCTGGTGATGGTATGGAACACAGAAATTCTACCATCCTGACAAGTACCCGAAGTTTGGCCGATGGAGGGATGAAGGGTAATCTTGGAACTGTATCCCACGAATTTTTTCATGCTTGGAATGTTGAAAGGATTCGACCTAAATCCCTAGAGCCGTTCAACTTTGAAGCGGCGAATATGAGCGGTGAATTGTGGTTTGCCGAGGGTTTTACCAGTTACTATACCAATTTAATCCTATGCAGGGCCGGATTGTTATCCCCGAAAGAATATGTCGAAGGGCTGACCGGCACTTTCAATTATGTATGGAATTCCCCGGGGCGACAGTTTTTCAATCCTATAGAAATGAGTTACCAAGCTCCCTTTGTGGATGCTGCAACTTCTGTGGATCCCGTGAACCGAGGCAATACTTTTATTTCCTACTATTCATATGGTAGTGTACTTGGACTGGCATTGGACCTTGCACTTCGTCAAAAGGGTCTTAACCTTGACGATTACATGAAATTAGTCTGGGAGAAACATGGTAAAAATGAACAGAATTACATCATTCAAGACTTGCATGACCTCCTTAACCGATATGCAGGAAAAGATTTTGGAGACCATTTTTTCAACAGTTATATCTATGCCAGTAAAATGCCAAATTATGCATCCCTTTTCAACATGGCCGGTGTGATGCTAAATCAGCCCAAAGACCATGCTTTTTTGGGGTCCAGAGTATCCGTATCGGAAAAAGGAGGTTCCATTTTACGAAATCCGACCATAGGTAGCCCGGTTTATAAAGCAGGGCTTGCCAAGGACGATCTTATAATGAGTATTGGAGGTATTCCAATCGCCGAAGAGCAAAAGTTCAACGAATTTATAAGCCAGTTTCAGCTTGGAAGTCCTTTGGAAGTTCGATATATCCGTTTTCAACAGGAAAGAACGACCTCCATTGTTCTGGAGCCAAGTCCCTCTTATTCCATAAAGCTTATGGAGGATGCTGGGGAACAGCCCACTGCAGCAATGTTGGCTTTTCGTAAAGCATGGCTCAAAACAGAATAGATGATTACCTACCAACAAGCCACCTCTGATTGGCAGTTGCAACAGATTCTTTTGCTTCAACAAGAGAACCTACCTAAAAACCTAACTGCCGAAGCGATTAAAAACCAAGGGTTTTTGACCGTAGAACACACTTACGAGGTGTTAGAGGAAATGAATTCTGAATGTGGGCATATCATCGCCTTGGAAAACAAAAAACTTGTTGGTTATGCGCTCTGCATGCATCCGAAATTTGCCCAGAGCATAGAAATCTTAAAACCTATGTTTCGAGAAATCAATGCCGTTGTGGAAGGAAAGAAGAACTATATGGTCATGGGCCAAGTATGTGTTTCCAAAAGTCATAGGGGAAAGGGTATTTTTCGCGGTTTATATAAGGCAATGAAAGAAAAATTGCCGCAAGGTATAGACACTATTATTACCGAGGTAGATGCCTCCAATCTGCGATCAATGCATGCCCATAAAGCCGTAGGGTTCAAGGAACTCAAAAGGTACCGCGAGGGTGGTCGGGAGTGGGTCCTGATTATTTTAAAATAAAAAAGCCGCTGCAAAGAGCGGCTTCTATCTTATATACGGCTTGGCTTAATCTGCCAATACGATGACTTTGTTATCCTTCATTTCAATCGTTCCGCTGGTAATGTCCAAAACCGTTTCCCCATTGGGCCCTTTGGAGAATTTTGATTGAAACTCCTCCTCAATAGTAATATCGCCCTGAACCTTAACCGTTCCTTCTTGTAATAAGGAAACAATAGGTGCGTGATTTTGTAACATCTGGAACTCTCCATTGATGCCCGGCACGGTGACTGAAGTCACCTCTCCGGCAAAAAGCGTTGCTTCTGGTGATACTATTTCTAAGTACATATCTTTTAAACTATGAGTGGTGCGTTATTCTTAAGCTTCCGCCAACATTTTCTCACCCGCCTCAATGGCATCTTGAATGCTACCCTTAAGGTTGAAGGCAGATTCAGGAAGGTGATCCAACTCACCGTCCATAATCATGTTAAATCCTTTGATGGTATCCTTAATATCTACCAATACCCCAGGAATACCTGTAAACTGTTCCGCTACGTGGAAAGGTTGGGAAAGGAAACGTTGAACCCTTCTTGCCCTACCAACGGCCAACTTATCCTCTTCTGAAAGTTCCTCCATACCAAGAATGGCAATAATATCTTGAAGTTCCTTGTATCGTTGCAACAACTCCTTAACACGTTGTGCACATTCGTAATGATCTTTCCCCAAAATCTCTGGGGTCAAAATCCTAGAGGTTGAATCCAATGGATCCACCGCAGGGTAGATACCCAGCTCCGCAATTTTACGGGAAAGTACTGTTGTAGCATCCAAGTGGGCAAAGGTTGTAGCAGGCGCAGGATCCGTCAAGTCATCCGCAGGAACGTAAACCGCCTGTACGGAGGTAATGGAACCTCTTTTAGTTGATGTAATCCTTTCCTGCATGGCACCCATCTCTGTTGCCAAAGTAGGTTGGTAACCTACCGCAGAAGGCATACGACCCAATAGGGCAGATACCTCAGAACCAGCTTGTGTAAATCGGAAAATATTATCTACGAAGAACAGTACATCCTTACCTTGTCCGTCTCCAGCACCATCACGGAAATATTCGGCAATGGTAAGTCCTGAAAGGGCAACACGTGCACGCGCGCCGGGAGGTTCGTTCATTTGTCCGAACACGAAGGTAGCTTTGGATTCTTTCATGGCCTTTTTGTCAACCTTGCTCAAATCCCATCCGCCTTCTTCCATGGAGTGCAAGAAATCGTCACCGTACTTGATAATTCCAGATTCCAACATTTCACGAAGCAAGTCATTTCCTTCACGAGTTCTTTCACCCACACCGGCAAATACTGAAAGACCACCATGACCTTTTGCAATATTGTTGATCAATTCCTGGATCAATACCGTTTTACCTACCCCGGCTCCACCAAACAATCCAATCTTACCCCCTTTGGCGTAAGGCTCAATAAGGTCGATTACTTTGATTCCTGTAAAAAGCACTTCGGTAGAAGTGGATAAATCTTCAAATTTAGGAGCTTCCCTGTGGATTGGAAGTCCATTGTCACCTTCTTTGGGAAGGTTCTCCAAACCATCAATAGCGTCTCCAATTACATTAAAAAGTCGACCGTATACATTCTCACCTATGGGCATTTGAATAGCACTACCGGTAGCATGGGCCTCAACACCTCTGCTCAAACCATCTGTTGAATCCATGGAAATGGTACGAACCGTGTTCTCTCCAATGTGCGATTGCACCTCAAGAACCAACTTGGAACCATCTGGTTTAGCAATCTCTAGGGAATCATAAATTTTTGGAATCTCTGTTCCCGACTCAAACTCAACATCAATGACCGGGCCAATAATTTGGGCAACCTTACCTGTAACTTTAGACATTACTGTGTTTATTTTTAATTGAATACGAAGGAAAAAATTGCTTTTTTTCCGGCTGCAAAGATATACTATTACATTTTAAAGAGAAACTTAAAAACTGCTTTTTTTAGCAACAAAAAAGGCACCGAATTTATCGGTGCCCTGTATCTTATTTCTTAGGTGCTCTTATGGATTAATTGTCCACGAGATATAGTAAATTGAACCAACGTTTCCTGTACCGATTGCCTGGAAATATTCTTCAGCCAAAAGGTTAGAACCACCCGCCTTGAATACGGACTTTATGCTGGGTACCGCATAATTGATTTGGGCATCCAAAACGGTAAAGGAAGGAACATCGCCATCTGCGAAGGTAGCTTCCCAGAAAAAGGCATCACTCCATCTATAGTTTACGTTGAATCCAAAATTCTTGAACAATTCCGTATTACCAAAGGAAGCTTTTACCCTATGCTTTGGTGTGTTGAAATTGGTTTCAAAATCAGGGAATCGTTCCTTATCAAAATCCAATTCAGCATAGGTATAGTTCACACCCAAATCAAAATTTCCAAAGATTTTGGTATCAACCCCTATTGTACCACCCCAAGAGTTGATATCAGCTGAAGAGTTGGTATAGGTTTGATAGGGCTGTCTATCGCCATTTTGCAATGCCAACAAGGAAAGGGCATTATCTCCTGCAGTACCGTAGAAAGGCACCAAAACCGTCACGGTTGCAATGAAGTCTTTATATCTGTTGTAGTAGCCGCTCATATCAACTGTAAACTTGCCTATTTGTCCTCGATAACCTCCTTCAAAGGTGGTTATTTCCTCAGGTTTGATAATCGAAGTATTCGCTACTTCCGGAGCCCCGCTCAAAACAGAGTTCAAAGAATATGCGTTTTCATACGCAGCTCTACCAACAATATCCACTGTAGATTGTCCTATGAGATCCTGTCCGCTCTGGGAAACATCAAAGGTTCTAACATCACGGTCCAAATTTGCTGGCGCTGAACCCACTAAAATTGCTGATCCGGCATTCAGTCCAATAAATAAATCCTGGGTAGTTGGGTTTCTAAAACCTTGTTGTGCAGAAACACGGAAGTTATGATTTCTGTTCTCCCCTGCCGTATAAGAAAGTGCTACCCGTGGAGAGACAAATCCATCAAAAAATTCATTCTTATCGTACCTTCCAGACCCGGTAAACTTAAACCGATCATCCATGAACTTCTTTTGAAGTTGCACGTAGGCACCATACTCATTGTATTTGATGGGGCCGTCGAAATCGGTAAAAATTGTTCCCCCTGAGTTTAGCTCATATTCTCTAAAGGAACCACCGATTTGGATATCCGCCCAATCGTCTATAAGATGGGCCAGGTTGTAATTTCCATTTACATGACGGAATTTGGTGTTGTCTATAAATTTAGATCCTGTAGTAAGGTCTCCGTCATTGATTACCCTATTAAACACGCTTTGGAAAGCTGGAGTTCCTGGAATAAGCCTACCCGTATCGGCAGCTTGTCGTGCAGCGGCATGCGCTGCTGTTGAAGCCTGCTCTGGGGTCAGACCACCTTGCTGAATACCTCCCAAATAGGTTGGGATATACGTTCCCGCATATTCCGTAAACCATTGCGTGTTAGATTTCCATGCACTATTGACGTTTATAGCCGTAAAACGTGTATCATAGGAATCTCCAGAGTTTTCCGTAGTGATGTATCCTCTTAGGAAAAAGTTCTTGTTTCTAAATTCCAATTTGTGCTGCTGAAGAATAAAATTCTTTACGCTATATCTATTGGCTCCTTGATAAATAGTATTACCACGTCCAACCCTTCCGTTGTAAATGATTTCAAAGTCATCTGCAAAAGGTCTATAATAGACAGAGAAATCGGTTTTTACACTTTCTGCATTATAATCCACCAAATCACTTTCCGCATAACCCGTCCTGGAAACATTCGCCGTTCCAACAGTTCCGGTTGGCAATCCAGCTGCGGCATCAAAATTCAATAGGGTGGTTACCTCATCACCATAGATATTTAGACCATTATAATTTGGATCTGTCCGATCCGCTCCCAAATTGGAAAGGTCCAAGGTACTTACTGCATGCCAATCTTCACCTTTCAAGAATGAAAGGTTGGCTTTAATGGCCAATTTATCACTTAGTGCATGGGCCACAC
>JBCCUY010000109.1:0-9989 GCA_039196145.1 Bacteroidota bacterium | reverse complement strand
GCCAAAACCTTCTTTGTCCCCTGTAAAGGTTATCCTCCAAATCTTACCTTTTACAGAATCTGAAACGTACATGGCTCCATCGGAGCCAAAAGCAATTCCCATAGGGCGGAAGTGCGCATCATTTACGCTGACAATGGGGTCTACCCCTGCAAAACCATCTATAAAAACTTCCCAATCCCCAGATGGTTGACCATTTTTGAACGGTACAAAGCTTACGAAATATCCTGATTGCGGGTAGGGTGCTCTGTTGGTAGAACCATGAAAGGCAATAAAAGCACCGTTTTTGTAGCGATTTGGAAACGCATCTCCTTCATAGAAAACCAAATCGTTTGGTGCCCAATGTCCGGGAAAACCAACAATAGGATCATCAAATTGGTCGCATCTTCCAATGATATTACCGTCTCCGCCATACTCGGGGCCCAATACTTTTTTCTCTTGAATTTGGTCGTAGTAGCAATACGGCCACCCAAAGTCGGAACCCTCTGTTACCTTAATAAATTCTTCGGAAGGAAGCAGTGCACTCTGCCAAGGATCATAAACATTGGGGAATAACCGTAAAAGATCGTCCCGTCCATGCATTACTACATATAAATTTTGATCATCGGAATTCCAGTCCATTGCGACCACACTTCGGATTCCGGTAGCGTATTTAACCCCATCTTTTTGCGTCTGCCCCAATTTATTGGCATCAAACTTCCATATGCCCCCGTGGTCCTCCAACTGTGGGCAGGGATCCAAGCCGGGTGCCCCTGGCGTTCTTTTGGGATCTTGGCAGGCGTTGGAGGGTGCACCAAAAGGGATGTACATATGTCCGTCATCATCAAATGCCAAAGGTTTTCCAATATGCTCGTGCTTGCCATGGGGATGGTCATCGGTAAAAACGATTTCCATTCCCCCTTCGGGTATCATGGTCCCAGGTTTTAACTTGTAGCGGTATACAACAAGCTCAGAACTAAAATAGAGGTAACCGTTATAGATGCGCATGGCTGTGGCATAACTCCATTTTTGACTGGTTCGATAAGAACCGAAACGCTCAACCTCATCCGCCCTTCCGTCTCCATCGGAATCATGTAATACTGCGATAGAACCGTCAGCGCTGGAGTTTCTGAGTTTGGCGTATAGATACCCATCTTCGGAAACTGCCATATGGCGTACTTTTCCCTCGGTACTATCAACGACCACGACGGCCTCAAAACCGTCCGGAAGAAAAAGACCACTGTTGGGAGGACCCTTATCAGTACTACATTGAACAAAGAAAAGCGCAATGCAAGCCCAAACGAGTACGAGGTTTAACCGAAATACCAAATTCATAGATATGGTTTCATTGATGGTTGTCTGTTTTGGTTGGTCCTTCATGGAAATGGTCGAAAATGTGATTCTAGATTTGAGTTTCCCTTGAATTTTCGGAAAATGGTCTGAACTATTCCAAAGTTGATAAGGAAAGAGAAACTTTATTACTATTATGACATTAAAAACCTTAAAATGACATCAAAATCATTTTCATGATTTCCTAAAAAATGGGAAATCTGTTTAACCTAGGTTATGGTATTAAATTAGGATCCCCAACAGGAAGTAACAAAACATTTAGACCAAGGTCATCGTGGGGTATCCATTCAACCGTAAACAAACCGCCACCGCCCATTGAGTTTGAGGCAAGGGGATTCCAAATATTTCGTATTTACACGGAATAGTTAGAGGAAAAGCCTATTCAAAAATCAAAGTTCCGAAAAATTCAGGACGGTGAAAGTCCGGTTTTTTTGTGTTAACAGGGTTCCAGCTTAGGTAGTGCTTTTCCGAGGTAGCGTCTCCGCATTTGTAAAAATTTGCCTTGGAGCTAAGTCCTTTTAATTGGATGCCCGGATTGTGACCGAGACTTTGGGCGGGGATAATTATGGTAATCTCCCATTGGTGTCCTCCGGTTTTTTCCGCAAAAGGTTCCGTACCCAATGAAGATTGTACTTGGATCAGTTCATGGATATCCTCCGGAGCACTATAGTTCCTTTTTTTTCTTTGCGGTCCATAGGCCAGATGTGTCGTTCCAATACAATTGAATTCGAAATTGTAGTAGCTTCCGTCACCTAAGGGGTCAAAGAAAAACTCTACACAGCTATCCTTGGAAACGTAGTCATTGGTGCGGGTTCTTTCGGCAAGAATATTTTCCTCTTCTACTGCGTATTTTAACCAGATGTAGTTGTTCCAATGTGCTATTCTGAATGATACCTTGGGTTGATATGAAAACTGTTCCCAATTGATTAAATCCACTTGATGGCTTTCTGAGTATTCGTCCAAAAGTTTAGAAACTTGTTGGATGTCGGGGTTTCCTTCAAATTTGATTTCCCTTACGGTTATTGATTTATCCACATGGTTGGTTTTGGGGTTACAGCCTGCAACGAACAGACAAATTAAAAAGAGGAGAGACCATTTTTTAGACATGGCTAGGTTGACTAGTTGAACACTAAAGGTACAAATTATGAGGAGCTCTAAATTAGAATTTTGCGCGATATTGGGATGGGGTGCATCCCTTTATCTGTTTAAACTTCCTATTAAAGTTGGCCATATTTTTAAACCCACAGCCCTCCGCAATCAATGAAATGGACTGTTCTGCACCACTTGAAATGTGCTTACTGGCCTGTTCTACCCGAATTTCTATCAAAAACTGGAAAAAGGTTTTATTGGTCCTTTTTTTAAAATAGCGGCAAAACGCGTTTTTGCTCATGTTGGCCACATCTGAAACTTGATCTAGGGTGATGGGCTCTTGAAACTTTTCCATGGCAAACCTAAAAACATCACCCATTCTTTTTCCTTCGTCATCGGAATACATTTTTTTATAGACAAAAGAAGAAAGAGGTGTTGTTTTGGCATTGGAAATTAGATTTAACACAAGCAGCAGGGTAGCCACCTGTTCTACCTTGTTTTGTTTTGACAAGGAGTTAAAGAGGGCAATGATGGCATTCTTGTTCGATAAAACTTTTATACCGTGCTTGGATTTTTGAAAGAAACCTTCAAGCGAGGCAAGATCCGGGATATCAAAGAACGTTTCCCCAAAAGCATCCTTGTCAAAAAAAAGCGTGCACATCACCGATTGATTCGTGGCCTTGGGTTCGCTTCTAAATACATGGGGAAGAAAACCGCCAATAACCAGAATATCATTTTCTTTATATTCACTTATGGTGTCACCCACAACCAAGGAACCAAAGCCCTTTTCCACAAAACTGATTTGGATTTCCCCGTGCTGGTGCAATTGATTATAGAAGACATGTTCCCGATCTACCTGATAGACCAAGGCCTCATTTTTCGGTTTGGGG
This sequence comes from Bacteroidota bacterium, assembly GCA_039196145.1. GTDB lineage: Bacteria > Bacteroidota > Bacteroidia > Flavobacteriales > Flavobacteriaceae > Flagellimonas. The sequence goes on along the minus strand of JBCCUY010000109.1, from coordinate 6,684 downwards.
ATTTTAAAAGGGAGAACCTTCAATGTAGTTTTTTGGACTTAAATTAATCAAAAAAAGAAAAAAGTAATTATATTTTGGTTAATATAGTATCATATTGAGTTAATTTTTAGAACATTTGGTCCTGATAACCAGCCTAATTTTGCATCAAACAGTTTTATTATGGTACAATGGGAGGGCGTGATGCCTGCAGTTACAACAAAGTTTACGGCCGATGACCAATTGGATCTGGTCATGTTTGAGAAGAACATCCGCGCTCAATTGGAGGCTGGAGTTCATGGTATTATCTTGGGAGGTACCCTAGGGGAGGCCAGTACCTTAACCCGGGAAGAAAAAGAAGTGTTGATCAAAACCTCCCTATCCATTGTTGACGGGAAGGTCCCGGTTATCATCAATATTGCGGAACAAAGTACTTCGGATGCCATTGCAGTTGCCCAACATGCAGAAGCGGTTGGGGCCGAGGGTTTAATGTTATTACCCCCGATGCGCTATAAAGCGACCGATTTTGAAACCGTAACTTATTTTAAGGCCATTGCCAACAGCACATCGCTACCTATAATGATATACAACAATCCGGTAGACTACAAAATTGAGGTAACTTTAGAGATGTTCGAAGCGTTGACCGAATGCGAGAATATCCAAGCGATAAAAGAATCAACCAGGGATATTACGAATATTATCCGATTGAAAAACCGTTTTGGGGACAGATTCAAAGTGTTCACCGGGGTAGATACCCTTGGTTTGGAAAGCTTGGTCATTGGAGCAGATGGATGGGTTGCCGGTTTGGTTTGCGCCTATCCGGCGGAAACCGTGGCCATTTATGAATTGGTCAAGGCCGGAAAGATAGAGGAAGCCATGAAGATTTACAGTTGGTTCATTCCGTTGTTGGAGCTTGATATTAGTCCACAATTGGTTCAAAACATTAAATTGGCCGAAGTGGCAACAGGCATAGGGACCGAACACGTAAGAGCTCCTAGGCTGCCACTTCACGGTGCGGAAAGGGCGAGGGTCATCGGTGTTATTGACAAGGCGATGCAGAATCGTCCAACCTTACCAGATTATAAAAATCTTAGAACCATAGCATAAATGATTACAGGGAAGAATTACATTGGGGATAGGCAAAGCTCGCTTGGCACGGTTATATATAAAACCATAAACCCAAAGCTGAATATTGAAAATCCCACCGATTTTTTTGTAGCCACTTCCGAGGAAATTGAAGAGGCAGTAGAGTTGGCCTGGGAAGCATTTAGCTTGTACAGAAGGACGCCAGGCTTACAGCGGGCCTCTTTTTTAAATGCCGTCGCTGATGAAATTCTGGCTTTGGACCAAGAATTGGTCCATTGCTATACTTCGGAATCTGGTCTTCCTGAAGGAAGGGCCATTGGAGAGCGGGGAAGAACTGTGGGCCAATTGCGTTCCTTTGCCACCTTGGTCTCCAGCGAGGACTGGCGAGAAAATACGTTTGATGCTGCGGAACCGGATAGAAATCCAATGCCAAAGGTAGATTTACGTAAGACCCTTATCCCATTGGGCCCGGTGGCCGTTTTTGGCGCCAGCAACTTTCCTTTGGCCTTTTCAGCTGCGGGAGGTGATACGGCAAGCGCCCTGGCCGCGGGTTGTCCGGTGATAGTAAAGGCTCATCCCATGCACTTAGGCACTTCAGAGTTGGTATCTAGTGCCATCATCAAGGCCGCCAAAAAGACAGGAATGCCAAATGGGGTGTTTTCGAGTGTTATTGGAGGCAAGGAGGCTGGTATGTCTTTGATAAATCATCCTCATATAAAAGCCGTGGGATTTACGGGAAGCCTAGGTGGAGGTAGAGCTTTGTTTGATTTGGCCGCAAAAAGGAGGGAGCCAATCCCTGTTTTTGCAGAAATGGGGAGTGTCAACCCGGTTATAATTACCCCAAATGCCATTTCAAAGCGGTCTTCGGCAATTTCAGATTCCTATGCTGCTTCCATTACGTTGGGAGCTGGGCAATTTTGCACAAGTCCTGGGTTACTGCTGGCTATCGAGGGTGAAGAAACGGACCATTTTGTGAGGGATTTAGCGGATAAAACTGTTAAGGTTGAAGCACAATGTATGTTGCACCCCAATATTAAAGATGGATATGAGGCCCACGGGGCAAAGGTGATGGCGCAGCCAGGAGTAACAGTAGTAGCCGCGCAAACAGATGCTGCGGCAAACTATGCAGACTCCAAGATAGCTGTGGTTGCCGGCTCGGACTTTTTGGCCAATCCTAAAATGGGACAAGAGGTTTTCGGACCTTTTTCCCTTGTGGTTAAGGCCAAGGACGAAACGCAGCTTGAGAAGATTATCAACAATCTTGAGGGCCAGTTAACGGGTACGATCATTGCGGAGGACAATGACGATATGAACCTATCGGTTTTGATCGACGCCCTTGAACAAAAAGTGGGTAGAATTATTTTCAACGGTGTCCCGACAGGGGTGGAAGTTTGCTCGTCTATGCATCACGGTGGGCCTTATCCTGCCTCTACCGATTCTAGGTTCACTGCCGTTGGCACAGATGCCATAAAAAGGTGGGTACGACCCGTGAGCTATCAATCGTTTCCGAACACCTTATTGCCTAATTCGTTAAAATCATAATCTTCTTAGCACTGGATAAATGGCGAGGAAAACCTTTTTTTGTGTGGATGCGCATACCTGTGGAAACCCGGTAAGGGTTGTTGCAGGTGGAGGGCCTGCTCTTATAGGAAACAACATGAGTGAAAAACGCCAACATTTTCTAAAGGAATTTGACTGGATCCGGAAAGGCCTAATGTTTGAACCTAGGGGGCACGATATGATGAGCGGAAGCATTTTGTTCCCTCCGCACGACCCTAAAAATGATGTGGCCATTCTTTTCATTGAAACCTCGGGTTGTCTGCCCATGTGCGGGCATGGAACCATTGGTACGGTAACCATTGCTATTGAAGAAGGATTGATTTCCCCAAAGGTGCCCGGCAAAATCCGTATGGAAACGCCAGCCGGATTGGTGGAAATCGAGTATAAACAAACCGACAAAAAAGTAGAATGGGTAAGACTGACCAATGTAAAATCCTATCTGGCGGCCGAAGGTCTTTCGGTGGAATGTCCCGAACTGGGAGAGATTGTTTTTGATGTAGCCTACGGGGGCAACTACTACGCCATTGTGGATCCGCAAACCAATTTTAGCGGGGTTCAAGATTTTACCGCCAGCAAGATTATCCAGTTTTCGCAAGTGGTGCGCAATCGAATCAATGAGAAATACCCCAATATTTTTGTGCATCCCGAGAATGAGACCATAAGGGATGTAAGCCACATGCTTTGGACCGGTGATACCCTTGACCCGTCATCGTCAGGACGGAATGCGGTGTTTTACGGGGATAAGGCCATAGACCGTTCTCCTTGCGGTACGGGAACATCGGCGAGGATGGCCCAACTGCACGCAAAAGGTAAATTGGAAATTGGAGAGCAATACGTTCATGAAAGCTTTATCGGCAGCAAGTTTATCGGGCAAATCCAAGAAGAAACAACATTGTTGGATAAAAGGGCGATTATTCCAAGTATTCAAGGCTGGGCACAAGTAACAGCATACAATTACCTAATTATTTATGATTATGACCCCTATGCCCATGTTTTTCAGGTTATTTAGAATCTGATTTTATAGCACAGCTACGAAGTTGATGCTCTGTGCTGTCGTCATTTGCAGAATTTTTTGAAGTTGAAAACATAATTTTGTTTGTGCCCATACCGGGATTTTGTGTAATTTAAAGGTACAGCTAAGGTTTTTGTTTAACGAATAAGGGGACATGGAGCTTATTTTAGAAGCTCTACTTAGACAAAACAAGACCTTCTTACTTAACTCGCAACTAACTTGGTGATCTTCCCTAGAAATATTTTTTTGCCCATTGCGCTATTCCTATGGAGTGTTGGGATTTCACAAGAACTCCCCCCCATTCAAAATTTCCCCCCAGCTGATTATAATTCTGAGAGCCAGAACTGGGCGGTTTCCCAATCTGATGAAAAACTCATCTATATCGCCAACAACAAAGGTCTGTTGGAGTTTGATGGCGCTAGATGGACTTTATATCGATCCCCAAACGGGTCTATCCTTAGATCTGTCAGGGTGGTTGGAGACAGGATTTATGCTGGATGTTACATGGAGTTCGGTTTTTGGGAAAAGGATAATGTGGGCATCTTGCGGTACAGGAGTCTATCCGAAAAAATTAGGGATCAACTTTTCAGGGACGAGGAGTTTTGGGGAATTTTGGAATTTGGCGATTGGGTTGTTTTCCAGTCCCACAACAGAATCTACAGTTATAACCTCAGAGATGACACGGTAAATACTATAAATTCACAAACCTTTGTTCCTAAAATTTTTAAAGTGGATCGCACCATTTATTTCCAAAAAATGGGAAAAGGTGTGTTCCGCATTGAAAATGGCCGAGATGTACTGGTTTATAATCAAGAACCTTTAAGAACCAATGAGATTATCAATATTTTCCCATCAGGGAGGGAATTACTCTTTTTAACGAGGGATAATGGTTTTTTTCGAACCAAGGATGATCAACTTGAAAAATGGGATGTCCCGGTTGATGCTTTACTCTCGGGAATTAGCCTATATAGTGGACTTCAATTAAACAATAGAAACTTTGCACTGGGAACCATATCGCATGGACTGATCATCATAGATGAATATGGTAATATCATAGAGCAAATAGACCAACTTAGTGGCCTTCAAAACAATACAGTTTTGTCATTACACGAAGATTTGGACCATAATATCTGGTTGGGATTGGATGTTGGGATTAGCTATATCAATATTGGTTCTCCGTTTAGGGTCTACCCTGATGGCAAAGGTTTAGTTGGAGGGGTCTATGCCTCGGTAATCAAGGATGGAAGGCTTTATCTTGGGACAAACCAAGGTCTCTTTTATAGGGAATTGGACAGTGGGGAAGATTTTCGCTTGATCCAGGGTACTGAAGGACAGGTTTGGTCCCTATGTAGCATTGGCGACGACCTTTTTGCAGGGCACCATACAGGAACCTACCAAGTGACCGGTGATAGTGCTAGAAAGATTGCTGACGTTCAGGGAACGTGGAAGGTAGGTTCTATAGGAAACGATCAGAATCTGCTTTTGCAGGGAAATTACGATGGTCTATATATTTTGGAAAAGGTTTCAGACACATGGCGACTTAGGAATAAAGTTGATGGATTTGACCACTCCGCCCGTTATTTTGAGGTTTTTGACAACCACATTTTTGTAAATCACGAATATAAAGGGGTCTTTAAGCTAGAGGTAAGCGATGACTTTTTAAAGGTCACCAACTTGGAGGTGGACGCGGATATACTAGGTTCAAATTCCAGCATTATAAAGTACAAGGGTGACCTGCTCTATGCCTATCAAAAGGGAATTTTTAAGTACGATTGGAATGCAGATTCCTTTGTTAGGGACTCTATTTTGAGTGGACTATATAACGCAAAGGACTACACATCGGGCAAAATGTCGATTGATGATAAGAATGGTTACCTATGGACTTTTTCGAACACAAATATTGGATATGTGACCGAGGGCAGGTTGGCCAGCACTCCAACCATAAACCAAATACCAATTACAGAGAATATCCGTAACGGGATAATCGGATATGAAAGCGCAACCGCCCTACCAGAAAATGACCACTACCTGTTCGGTGCAAGATCAGGCTATTTTACGATAGACGTTCAAGATTTTAGTGAAAGTGAAATCGAGGTGGCCATAAGTTCAATTCAGCAGGCTGGTAAAAATAGAAGTGAAACCGAAAAAAGTCTTATCGACCCAAAAATCGAAGGTAAGTTTGATAGTGAGGAAAACAGTTTGGAAATTGCTTATCATGTCGCAGACTATAGCAAGTACATAAAACCGCAATATCAATATCGATTGGAAGGAATCTATCCCACTTGGAGCGATTGGTCCGAGACAACAGCTGTCTCTTTTGAGAATCTTCCATCCGGAAATTATACGTTCCATGTAAGGGCAAAAATGGGTGAACGTATTTCGGACAATACAGATAGCTATAGCTTTAAGATTGCACGACCTTGGTACCTTTCCAATTTGTTTTTGGCTCTTTACATAATTGGAGGGATATTGGGATCTATTCTAATTCATAATTCCTACAGGCGCTATTATCATAACAGACAGCGGAAGTTGATCGCAGAGAACCAACGTGAGATGGAATTGGCCAAAGCCCAGAGTGAAAAAGAGATAATAAAGCTCAAAAACGAACAACTGCAAGCGGAGTTCAAAAGTAAGAGCAACGAATTAGCGGCCTCTACAATGAGTATCATCAAAAAGAACGAGTTACTCACAAAAGTCAAGGAACAACTGGCTTCTAGTGTGGAGGACAAAGAATCAGTGAAACCTATTATTCATGTAATTGACAAGAATCTAAACCAAAACGATGATTGGGAATTGTTCAAGGAAGCATTCAATAATGCAGATAGAAAGTTCCTCAAGAAACTTAAAAAGGCACATCCAAATCTTTCTCCCAACGACATCCGGTTATGTGCCTATTTGCGCTTAAATCTTTCCTCAAAGGAAATAGCCCCAATGTTCAACATTTCACCCAGAAGTGTAGAAATTAAGCGGTATCGTCTTCGCAAGAAAATGAACTTGGAGCATGATGATAACCTAGTAGACTACATCTTAAAGCTATAATCCCTCTACAT
>JBCCUY010000108.1:0-10005 GCA_039196145.1 Bacteroidota bacterium | reverse complement strand
TGTATTATGGAGAACAATAAGCAAATGAGAAAATGGTTGGATGATATGAATCTGCCACACCCTCTGGTAATAGCAGGTCCGTGCAGTGCGGAAACTGAGGATCAGGTGCTGAAGATTGCACATGACCTAAAAGATACCGATGTCAACTATTACCGGGCCGGGATTTGGAAGCCAAGAACCAGGCCGGGAAATTTTGAAGGTGTGGGTGCTATCGGATTGAAGTGGTTGCAAAAGGTAAAGGAAGAAACCGGTCTTAAAACCGCCACGGAAGTCGCCAATAGGAACCATGTGGATTTGGCTTTGGAACACGATGTGGATTTACTTTGGATTGGAGCACGATCTACGGTAAGCCCGTTCATTGTTCAGGAGATAGCAGATGCCCTGGAGGGAACCGATAAAATTGTGCTCATTAAAAACCCGGTGAACCCGGATTTATCGTTGTGGCTTGGTGCCGTTGAGCGATTGGCCTCTTCGAACATTAAAAAATTAGGGGTGATCCATAGAGGGTTTTCAACTTACGAAAAAACCAAATACAGAAATATTCCGGAGTGGCAGCTGGCCATTGAGTTACAGTCCAAATTTCCTGATTTGCCGATTATCAATGATCCTAGTCACATTACCGGTAAGCGTGATATGATTTTTGATGTATCGCAGACTGCTTTGGACCTTAATTTTGATGGATTGATGATTGAGACCCATCATGATCCAGATAGTGCCTGGAGCGATGCTGCGCAACAAGTAACCCCAAGTCGTTTGGTTCAGATCATGCAAGATTTGCGAATTAGGAAAGAAACTGATGCCGAGGCGGAGTACAACAGCAAATTGAGCAATCTTAGAGCCCAAATTGATGTGATCGATAACCAATTGATCGATATTCTGGGAAAACGTATGAAGGTTTCGGATGGAATAGGAGAGCTCAAAAAACAGAAAAATGTTGCAGTGCTTCAGACCAACCGATGGAACGCTATTTTGGGAAAAATGATCTTGGAAGGTGAATCCAATGGATTGAGTGAGGAATTTGTACTTAGAATGTTCAAAGCTATTCACCAGGAATCCATCAATCATCAGGAAAAAATCATTAACGCTTAGTTACGAAGTACTTAAATAGAATGCCATTTGGAACAAATTTGGTTTCAAATGGCATTTTTCATGAAATAAAGTGTAACATTATGGTAATTGATTCCTCTTTAAAAAAACTAAATACACTACTATGAAAAATCTAGCTATACTCTGTTTTTCACTTTTTACATCCGTGGCTTTTTCACAGCGTATGATTGATACTGAGGTCGGGGACTTTAACAAGATCAAGGTTTTCGATTTGATTGAGGTAAATTTGATTCAGTCCGAGGACGAAAACAGGATAGTCATCAAAGGGAGAAACGTGGACGATATCATTTGGATGAACCGTGATGGGGTGTTAAAGCTGCGTATGAAATTGGATAAAAAGTTCCTTGGTGAGGATACCATGATCGAGGTGTACTATACCGACCTTGATATAATCGACGGAAATGAAGGAGCTCGTATCACCTGCAACGAATTGGTGAACAAAAGTAAAATTGAGCTACGCGCACAGGAAGGAGCTAAAATCCATATAGGAATGGACGTGGATTATGCAGAAATTCGAGCAGTTACAGGAGGAATTGTGGAAGCGTCTGGATTGGCCAAAAATCAATCCATCGTGTTAAATACTGGAGGGATTTTTGAAGGACGCGATTTAAGAACTGAAAAAACCGATGTAAAGATTTCAGCAGGGGGAGAGGCAGATGTTTTTGCTTCGGACCAAGTTGATATCAATGTCAAGGCTGGAGGTGATGTCCATGTTTATGGCAAACCTAAAAGAGTCTTCAAGAATACCTTTGCGGGTGGACGAATCTATGTTGTTGATTAACAATAGACAGCAATAAAAAAAAGCCCGTGTTGACAATCACGGGCTTTTTTTTATCGGCTAATTCATCATTTTTTGAAAATGTAACGGGTGATAAAAATACCTTGATTGTCATCCTCTCCGCCATCACTTTCCACAGCACTGTTCACAAAGGCCAACTCCCATCCATTTGCGATCATGTCATTGATCATCGAGGAAATAACCGCGTCATTCGCGGCTATATTTTGGAAACGAATACCGCCAAGATTAAAGAAGTTGAGCAGTTTGGTTTCCTCAAAATTCTTTACCCGAATGTCCCCTCTTTTAGACTTGTTTCGGGTATTGTCGTCGTTGGTCTGTACGCTTGTGTACTCCTTGTAATCGCGTTCCTCCAAGGCGTTGATGATTCTAGATCTACCCAGTCCACTGGAGATAATCGATTCCACACTGGTGATTACTTTATACTCTTGTGCCTGTAGGCTTAAACTTGCGGCGAATAAAAATCCTGCAACTAATAAAACTTTCTTCATATTGTTTTCTGTTTAATACACTAGAAGGACAAGAGAAAAAGTCAAGGGGTTGCATAGAATGTAAAAAAAAGCCCTTTGAGTTCTCAAAGGGCTTAAAGTTATTAGGGTGAAATCTACTTTCTAAAAATATACCGGGTTATGAATATACCTTTTCCATCTCCTTTTCCTCCTTCACTTTCCACAGCACTGGTTACAAAAGCCAACTCCCATCCGTTAGCGATCATATCATTGATCATAGAAGTAAGTAAGGCATCGTTGGCAGCGATATTTTGGAAACGAATTCCACCTATATTGTAAAAGTTCAACAATTTGGTTTCCTCAAAGTTCTTTACCCTGATTTCTCCTCTTTTGGATTTGTTCCTGGTGTTGTCCTCTTCAGTCTGTACACTGGTGTACTCTCTGTAGTCCTTGTCCTCTAGGGCATTTACGATTCTAGATCGTCCCAATCCGTTGGGAACAATGGATTCCACACTGGTGATGACTTTGTACTGTTGTGCATTCGTTTCGAAAACTGCGGCTAACGCAATTACTGCGATTAAAAAGATTTTTTTCATAATTGTGATTGGATTATAGTTAAAAACAAACTGTTCACAAAGATATACGCACTAAAGCGTGGATTATTGTTTCTTTGTAGAGAAAATTTTAACAAATAGTGCAGGGCATAGTTTATAAATCTACCGGAAGTTGGTACACCGTAAAAACGGAGGAGGGTAGTTTTTATGAATGCCGTATTAAAGGGAAGTTCAGAATAAAGGGTATTAAAAGCACAAATCCCATTGCGGTTGGGGATGAAGTGGTTTTTGATTTGACCAAAGTGGGAGATGAATCGGTTGCGATCATTTCTGAGATAAAGCCCCGTAAGAATTACATCATTCGAAAATCGGTAAAGCTTTCCAAGCAAACGCATATTATAGCAGCGAATTTAGATCAGGTCTTTCTGCTTGTTACCTTGAACAATCCACCCACCTTTACCAGTTTCATCGATAGGTTTTTAGTTACTGCAGAAGCTTACGACATTCCGGTGGTATTGCTGTTCAACAAGATGGATGTGTATGATGAGGATGAAATGGCGGAGGTACAGTATTTGGTGAATCTATACAGGCAAATTGGATATCATTGCCTGGAAATAGCAGCCAAGGAAGGCGAGAACGTTGAAGCTGTAAAAGATTTGATGGTAGATAGGGTGAGTATGTTTGCAGGGCATTCCGGGGTTGGCAAATCCACTTTGGTAAATGCGCTGGAACCGGGACTTGAGCTCAAAACAGCAGAAATATCAGGGCAACACCTTCAAGGACAGCATACTACAACCTTTGCTGAGATGTATGACCTTTCCTTTGGAGCGCGGATTGTTGATACTCCGGGAATCAAGGGATTTGGTATTGTGGATATGGAGGAAGATGAAATCGGGGACTATTTTCCGGAATTTTTCCGATTAAAATCGGAATGCAAGTTCAACAATTGTTTGCACATGGATGAGCCCAAATGCGCCGTAAAAAATGCCTTGGAGAATAATGAAATTGCTTGGAGCAGGTATCGCAGTTATGTTCAGATGATTACCGGCGAAGAAGAAAATTACAGAACCGATATATATAAAGAGATCTAGTGAGAGCAGTTGTCCAAAGAGTTAGCAGGGCCAGTGTAACGGTTAATGGAGAATCGGTTTCCAGCATCCAAAAGGGACTGTTAATCCTGCTGGGAATTGAACCATCAGATACAGAAGAAGATATTTCTTGGCTTTCCAAAAAGGTGGTCAATCTTCGCATTTTTAATGACGGTCAAGGGATAATGAACCAGTCTGTTTTGGATGAAAACGGCGAAATGATTATTGTGAGTCAATTTACGTTACATGCCCAAACCAAGAAGGGCAATCGTCCTTCCTATATAAAAGCAGCCAAACCTGAATTTGCGGTTCCCATGTACGAACGCTTTGTGGCCAAAGTTGAACAAGACTTGGGCAAAAAAGTGGGAACCGGAATCTTCGGTGCAGATATGAAAGTGGATTTGCTCAATGATGGTCCTGTCACCATCTGGATTGATACTAAAAACAAGGAATAATGAATATCTCAAACGCCCAACTAGCAGTTGACGAATGGATAAAGAACCATGGTGTCCGTTATTTTAATGAACTTACCAATATGGCCCAGTTGACCGAGGAGGTAGGAGAGGTGGCCAGAATCATTGCAAGGCGCTATGGGGAACAAAGCGAAAAGGAATCCGATAAGGATAAAGACCTAGGGGAAGAATTGGCCGATGTTCTATTCGTTGTGCTTTGTCTTGCCAACCAGACTGGGGTGGATTTACAAGAAGCATTTGACAAAAAGCTGGACCTTAAGACAAAACGGGACCATGACCGTCATCAGAATAACAAAAAGCTCAAATAAAGTTACACCTGAACAAGTGCTTTTGGGGTGTTTTTTCTAGCTTTGGTCTTTCAACCAAATACCAAGGCATTGAAACTCCAAATTTCCTATTCCAAGGATAAACTAATCCAAAAAGCCATCCAAATTACGGGCTCCAAAAGCGAGACCAATAGATCACTTTTGCTTCAAGCCCTGTTTCCAGAGGTAAGTATTGAAAACCTATCCAATTCTGACGATGGTGAAGTGATGCAAAAAGGATTAGCTACGTCCCATGGAGTTGTTGATATTCACCATGCGGGAACGGCAATGCGTTTTCTTACGGCTTATTTTGCCTCCCAAGAGGGGAAAGAAGTAGTGTTGACGGGTTCCCATCGTATGCAAGAAAGACCTATCAAGGTTTTGGTAGAGGCCCTTAGAGATCTTGGTGCTGAAATAAGCTATGAAAAGAATGAAGGGTATCCTCCAATTAAGATTAAGGGGCGTAAACTCACCAAAAGCCAGGTTTCACTTCCCGCTAATATCAGCAGCCAATATATTTCTGCTTTGTTGTTGATAGCGCCCAGTTTGGAAAATGGACTGGAATTGGAATTGGTGGGAAAAATTACCTCCGTGCCCTATATCAAAATGACCCTGGCATTGTTGGGCCAGATTGGGGTAGCAACCAAATTTGAAGGAAATCATATCCAGGTCACTCCCAAAACTTCAATAGATAAAACCACCTTGGTGGTAGAATCGGACTGGAGTTCCGCTAGTTATTTTTATAGTGTCGCCGCCTTGGCCGAGGTAGGAACAGAAATCAAGTTATCCTCTTACAAGGAAAACTCCTTGCAAGGCGATAGCGTTTTGGCTAAAATTTATACGGATTTTGGAGTTGAAACCTCTTTTTCAGAACATCAGATCACATTATCCAAAGTAAGGGAATGCAAAACTGCGACCGTAAATTATGACCTGTCCAATGCCCCCGATATTGCCCAGACCATATCGGTTACCTGCTTCGGGCTGGGAATGGGCTGTCATCTCACGGGCTTGCATACCCTTCCCATAAAGGAAACAGATCGGCTGACCGCCATGAAGACCGAATTGCAAAAGCTTGGAGCTACAGCGGCAATTGATCATGAGAGTTTGACACTTCAACCATCAAATTCTGCACTGTCCGGGGTCTCCATCGATACCTACCACGATCATAGAATGGCCATGGCCTTTGGACCTCTGGGACTCAAAACCACCCTTGTCATAAATGATGCTGGAGTTGTTTCCAAATCTTACCCTGATTTTTGGAAGGATCTAAAAACCCTCGGTTTTAATACTGTGGAATTGTAATTGACATTTAATCATCAAATTACTTGACATCCCCTATACCGAGATTGTATATTTGCCCTCTTTTAAAATTATCCAAAAAAAGTCTACATGAAATTATCAAACTTCAACTTTGAATTACCTAAAGAATTATTGGCAGAATATCCCGCGGAAAATAGGGATGAATCCAAACTTATGGTAATTCACAGGGATACGGGAAAAATTGAACATAAAATGTTCAAAGACCTTATCAATTATTTCGATGAAGGAGATGTAATGGTGCTGAACAATACCAAAGTGTTTCCTGCTAGACTTTATGGAAACAAAGAAAAGACAGGTGCCAGAATCGAGGTATTCTTGCTACGCGAATTGAATCAGGAACAGCGCCTTTGGGATGTTCTTGTTGATCCGGCCAGAAAGATAAGGATTGGGAACAAATTATATTTTGGTGACGATGAAAGCTTGGTGGCCGAGGTTATTGATAACACGACCTCACGTGGACGGACACTTCGTTTCCTTTATGATGGTTCTTATACCGATTTCAGAAGAAAATTGAGGGAATTGGGTGAAACACCATTGCCTAAATACATCAAACGTGATGTGGAGCCTGAGGATGAGGAGCGCTATCAGACCATCTATGCCAAGTATGAAGGTGCCGTAGCGGCTCCAACAGCGGGCTTGCATTTTTCTAAGCACTTGCTCAAAAGATTGGAGATTAAAGGTGTTGATTTTGCGGAAGTGACCCTTCATGTTGGATTGGGAACCTTTAATCCTGTGGAGGTAGAGGACCTTTCCAAACATAAAATGGACAGTGAGGAATTGGTGATCGATGAGAAAGCGACCGAGGTAGTAAACAATGCCAAGAAAAACAAACGACGTATTTGTGCAGTGGGTACCACTGTAATGCGTGGTTTGGAAAGTGCTGTTTCATCAGAACATACCTTAAATACGTTTGAGGGTTGGACGAACAAGTTTATTTTCCCTCCTTATGATTTTAGCATTGCCAATTGTATGATCACCAACTTCCACTTGCCCAAGTCCACCTTGTTGATGATGGTTTCGGCATTTATTGGGCATGATCTTATGAAAAAAGCGTATAAACAAGCTATTTTGGAGCAATATCGTTTTTACTCCTACGGAGACGCTATGTTGGTCATATAAATAATTTTCCCGCTTTTAAGGAAACTGAACAAAGTCCCGTTCGGCTCGTGGCCCATCGGGATTTTTTCTTGACTATATTTAGGCAGTGGAAACTAAAAAAAAGGACATACGGGCATTGACAAAAGATCAGCTAAGGGATTTTTTCGTTGACCAGGGGTATAAAGCCTTTAGGGGAAACCAGGTATACGAATGGCTGTGGCAGAAGTCCGCACATTCTTTTGATGCCATGACGAATATCTCCAAAGAAACCCGTAGTATGTTGGAAGAACACTTTGTAATCAACCATATCAAGGTGGATCAAATGCAGCGTAGTTCTGACGGGACCATAAAGAACGCCGTTCGCCTTCATGATGGATTGGTGGTCGAATCAGTTTTGATTCCTACGGAAACGCGCACCACTGCCTGTGTCTCCAGTCAAGTGGGTTGTAGTTTGGACTGTAGATTCTGCGCAACGGCCAGACTAAAACGAATGCGGAACCTAAACCCTGATGAGATATATGATCAGGTAGTGGCCATTGATAACGAAAGCCGCCTATATTTTAACAGGCCTTTGAGCAATATTGTGTTCATGGGCATGGGCGAACCCTTGATGAACTACAATAATGTGCTTAAGGCCATCGAGAAAATAACCTCTCCCGAAGGCTTGGGAATGTCGCCAAAGCGAATAGTGGTGTCCACTTCCGGTGTGCCTAAAATGATCAAAAGGATGGCGGATGAAAAGGTGAAGTTTGGATTAGCGGTCTCACTGCACTCTGCTGTTGATGAGGTCCGTACGTCCATTATGCCCTTTAACGCCACTTTTCCGCTAAAAGACCTTCGGGAAGCTTTGGAATACTGGTATGCCCAAACAAAGAGCAGAATTACCTATGAATATGTAGTGTGGAACGGGATCAACGATACTAAGGAGGCAGTGGATGCCCTGGTCAAGTTTTGCAAGTTCGCTCCATCAAAAGTCAACATAATTGAGTACAATCCAATAGATGAAGGTGAATTTCAGCAGGCATCGACCAAGGCGGTGGAGATGTACCAAAATGTTCTTGAAAAAAATGGGATTACAGTTACCGTTAGGCGTTCCCGAGGTAAGGATATAGATGCGGCCTGTGGACAGTTGGCCAACAAACAATGATCAATAATCCCATTGTAAATTGTTATCTGTTTATTGTCCTGCTATCCTGGTAGTTTGCCGAAGCTTTAAACCGCCTATCCTAAAACTCAGGATATTCAGTGATGAACTCTGGCATTTTCCCTACTTTTAGGCTTCCAAAATCAGATTAACTAAAGGTGTCGAATTGAAGGTTGTTTCGCAGATAAGGGAACCTATAGAACAAGAAATGCAACTTTTTGAGGAGAAGTTCCTCAAATCTATGTCTTCCAAGGTTGCCCTGTTCAATAGAATCACCTATTACATTGTCAACCGCAAAGGAAAGCAAATGCGACCCATGTTCGTTTTTCTTACCGCAAAGTTGATCAACGATGGCAGGGTGAACGATCGTACCTATTGCGGTGCTTCGATCATAGAGTTGATACATACCGCAAGTCTTGTCCATGATGATGTTGTTGATGACAGCCACAAACGTCGTGGTTTCTTCTCCATAAATGCGCTTTGGAAAAATAAGATTGCCGTTTTGGTTGGCGATTTTCTGTTTTCGAAAGGAGTTCTTGTGGCCCTTGAAAATAAAGATTATGACCTATTGCATATCATTTCCAATGCTGTGCGGGACATGAGTGAAGGGGAGCTGTTGCAAATTGAAAAGGCCCGACTTCTGGACATTACTGAAGATGTATACTACGATATCATCCGACAAAAGACGGCCACCTTGATTGCAGCCTGCTGTAGTATGGGTGCTTGTTCAGTACAACCCGACTCGGAAGCCGTGGAAACCTTCCGGAGATTTGGCGAGCTCTGTGGGATGGCATTTCAAATAAAGGATGACCTTTTTGATTACGGAGCCGAGAAAATCGGTAAACCCACAGGTATCGATATCAAAGAACAAAAAATGACCCTTCCCTTGATTTATGCGCTAAATCAAAGTGACAAGGAAAAAAGGAAGTGGCTCATCAATTCCATCAAAAATCACAACAAGGATAAGAAAAGGGTAAAGCAAGTAATTGCGTATGTAAGGGAGATGGGAGGACTGGAGTATGCCGTGACAAAAATGCTGGCTTTTAAGGATGAAGCTTTGGGACTTTTGGACAACTATCCAGATTCTGAGTACAAGAGTGCCCTTACCCTTATGGTCAACTACGTTGTGGACCGAAAAAAATAATCCAACACTATTTTTTCGATATTCCTTACTTGCTCCGATGGAGCCGAGAGTGTTTTGAAAAAAAATATCATTCTGCGGACAACCCTTTTCGAACTTTCCTCGTCTATCTTTATAACAAACAAATCGGGAACCACTGTTGAAGATTGTCTCTTTATATACCAATGAGAAACAGCTAATTAAAAAGGCTATAGCTGGCGAACAACAAAGCCAAAAGCAGCTTTATGACAAGTTTGCCCCTAAAATGCTTGGTGTTTGTCGGCAGTATATAAAGGATGTGCACTTTGCTGAGGATGTCATGGTGGACGGATTTGTGAAAATCTTTAAAAATTTGAACTCTTTTGAGCATCGCGGCAGTTTTGAAGGATGGGTAAGACGAATCATGGTCAGGGAATGTATTTCATTCCTTAGAAAGAAACAATTTGTAGTCTATGATGAGGAAACCTATGCTGCCAAAGCTGCTCCAGAAGATGGAATGTCATCTGCTTTTGATGTGGAGTATGTACAGCAATTGATTGACGAACTGCCAG
>JBCCUY010000107.1:0-10022 GCA_039196145.1 Bacteroidota bacterium | reverse complement strand
GGGGTAAAATAAAGGTTAGCAAAGATGGATTACTTAAGCAAAGTAGCTCAGTGGCTCAAATGGTAGAGGCTGAATTCGCACTCGGGAAAACAGCCAATATTGCAGGAAGTTATGTGGAGTTTGCAGAGCGATTGCCGCTTCCCAATTTTGAGTCCATACCACACAACAAACTTTCCAGAGACCAGCGCAGGGAGGGCTTTGAAGCCGCAAATGCCGATAAGATTTTTGAAAGTACTTATACAGAACAAACACTGCAGGTTTGATTGTTACAAATAGAGTAAAATTTCGTAAATCATTTCGGATATTTTCCTAAAATGATTTAAGTCATAGGGCTGAAAGTAGCCTTGGGATAATTTTGCAAACACAAAATAAAAGCCATGTTCCCAAGGACCAAAATCTGGACTCTTACCTTGTTAGTGTTTGCCGGTCTTGTTTGTCATGCCCAAAAAGGAACAGGAGAACGGCAAGGTTTGGCCAATGACGGTCAATTTCCGGAGTTAATTGAAATCAACGGGGTGGTAAGTGCTATTAAGATTGGGCCTTGTGAGCTTTCCACTAGAAAGTTCAGCTCTGGCACCCATCTTATGATATCTTCCAACGATATGACCTATAATGTCCATCTGGGTCCATCAGCACAAGTGAAAAACTTTGTGGCCCAAAGTAAAAATAGAACCATACAAACAATTGTATTTAGGACGAACAAACTTCCGGCGGACCACTACATAGCCCAAAAAATCGTCCTAGACGAAAATGAATTGGTGTTACGTGACGGGTATCTCAAACCGTTTTGGGCGGATAGAAATTGTAGGGCCGTTTGGAAATAATCCCATTTTCATGGGATATTGAGCTAGAAGGTGTGTGGATGGGCACCTTCTAGTTCTTTGTTTGCCCTACTTGCTGCTTTAATTCCTCCATGGATTGCTGCAATTGTCGTAAAAGACCAGTCTCTGTGGTAGCATCCAAATTAAAGGTCAACTTACTGCTTACCTCCCAAATTTCTTGGATTTGAAAAGGTTTTATTTCATAGGGAGGGTAGGTCTCGTTCAATGATACTAATGTAACATTGTTGGAATTTGGACGTTTTTCAATCTTTTTGACCAGAACTGCATCTTGCAATACCACTACATACATTTTATTTGCCGATACATAGTCTATATGTTCAATGGCCCTTGCCAACACCCAGTCATTGGGTCGTAGATTGGGAAGCATGCTGTCTCCCTCTACTTGAAAACCACGGTAGGTGGCATTTCTAAACTCGGGAATGGGCAAATCAAAGGCCGGGAGTTGATGATACCAACTTGTATCGGCAATATTCTGTGGATAACCGGCAGCTGCTTTGGCATTGACCAGCACCATGTTCTCATTGTCCGCACTGTCTACCGTAACAACTTTGGGAATAACACTAGTCCTAGTAGTTTCCAGATATTTTTCCTCGCTTTCACCAAAAAACCAAAGAGGATTAATGCTGAATTGTCTTAAGAGTTCGGCCACTACTTTTCCTGATAGTTTGGTACGTCCACGTTCAATATCCGCAGTAGTACTGGAAATACCCAGAAGTTTGGCAAACTCAGCTTGGGTATGGCCCAATTCCCTTCTAATCTCAATGAAACGTTTTAATGTCAACTCGTTTTCCATAGTCCAAATATATAAAATTTGGATTATTTCCAAAAAAATGTTGGATTATTTCCATTTTTAGGAATAATTCCATAATTTTGGATTAATTACAAAAACAAAAGCCATGAATTCTTCCAAAACATTACTTTATGACGGCACCTTTAATGGATTTCTAACCCTGATTTATTTGGTCTTTGATAAGAAATGGACGGTGAACGACATACAAAAAAATGATTTTCAAGTCCAAGGACTGTTTGCTGACATAACATCTGTGGAAACAAATATCGTTTTGGCCAAAAAAGTTTGGTATGGTATCAATAGGAAGAACCATATGGCCATGAAAAGGATATATTATGCTTTCTTGAGCGAACACAAACATATTGAGATGAATTTGTATCACTATATCTGCCATGTGATGGGTTCAAAGCAAGAGGGCATAGACACCGAACAACTTACAAATCAACTAGAGTTATTGGCCACAAAAGTCGGAAAGGAGAAAAGACGTATGGAAGCATTTGTACAATTTCAGTTGGCCCAACAACAGGGAGAAGTGGTACATATTAAACCAAGATACAATGTACTGCCCCTACTCTCCAAGCATCTAAGGCAGGTAAATAAAGGTGGGGAATGGCAGGTTTTTGATGATAGACGAAAGTATGGGGTCCGTTTTAGTAATTTGGGTTTGGAACTATTTGCACCAAAGCCCATGGTTTTGGAAGCCGTTTAAACAACAATTGGTATCTTCATTTTTTGACCTCTTATGGCCTACAAACAACTCAAGCTTTGGTTTGATTCCGATTTGGCGGAACTTCTTGCGGACAAATTAATCTCAAATGGTGTCTCTTTTAATAGGGCTTCCTTTGTTACCAGTATAGTGGACAAAGCAAAGGACTTGGAGCTAAAAGACAGGGTGGAGCTTTTTGCAGATAGTCTACACTCCCATCTTCCCAATAAATTCTCAGCAAACATTTCCGCTCTTGTTGCCGTTCTTGGGCCCAAAAATGAAAAGGAAACTGGAATGTTCAAAGAGTTTTATTGGATAATGCCCATTGCCAAGTATGTGGAGAAATATGGGTTGGATGATTTTGAGGTTTCGATGGATGCAATCAAGCAAGTTACAATGCGCAACACTGGGGAGTATGCCATTAGGCCCTTTCTTGAAAAATTCCCGAAACGAACAATCAATACGCTCTTGGGGTGGTCGCATCACCCCAATAAACATGTAAGACGTCTTAGTAGTGAAGGCGTGCGCCCAAGATTGCCATGGGCATCTAAACTGGATATGTTTATTGAAGATCCGCGTCCTCTGTTCCCAATTTTGGACAATTTGAAAGACGACACCAGTAAATATGTTCAAAAATCGGTAGCCAATTGCTTAAATGATGTGTTGAAAGATAATCTTGAAATGGGTAAGGCCTGGATAGCATTATGGGCTCCGAAAGCTGGTAAAGAGCGAAAATGGATTATAAAGCATGCCCTAAGAAATCTCATCAAACAAGAAGATACTTGGGCGGTAGGGCTTGTAGAAAAGTTCTCGCGGTCCTAGTTCCTCCACTCACGACCAACTTGGTCCAACAGGAGATTTAGTATCTTGTATATCAATCAAAAAAACACTTTCATGAGATTCCTTTGGTATTTGCTTCCGCTCTTCTTTCTATTGACTTCATCAATCCGTGGCCAAGAAATTGGCTTGCAAAGTTTGACTGATTTCGTTGGTTCCTGGAAACATGAGTCTGTGGAAATGCGTTCAGATGGGAGTACCAATACGTAAACGGGAACCTTGGTTGCCCAATGGTATTTGGGTAAGACCTACCTAAAAATCGACTGTACATTGAACGGTGAAGGATATACCCGGTACTATACCCAATTTATCGGCTATGATTCACGATCCAATCAATTTCAATCTATTTATATGTACAGCGGAACTTTGGAAAAAGTTTTTGAAACGGGGACATTCAATCCTGGTCTAAAAGAACTTAACATGACCGGTGTGAATCCGTTTTCCAATCAGCTTGAAAATGGGATTAATATCAAGAGCACTTTTAAAATTGAAGAAAAACTTATTGTGCTCGAGCTTATGGAACTGCGAGCTAATGGCGCATGGGAACTAGGCTATAAGGCCGTTTTTTCCAAAAAATAACCTTATTTACTTCGCTCACCAATGAACTGATCACTCTTGTTCTTGAAGAGAACATTGAAGGTGGTCAGACTTCCATAGATACGGGTGATGTACTGCTGTAAATCCACTTTTTCCTGATCATCAAGGTTTTTGCTGCTATTTATTTTTTGCTCCATAACCCTGATTCTATCCCTCACCATGACAATTTTATGAAAAAAAGTGTCGATTGGAATTTCCTTGGACGCCAAATCATCCCCCGGTTCTAAAACAAGTTTTCCACCACGCCATTTATCAGCAATGGCAACTTTTTCTGAAGTATCACTCCATTTTTGAAGAATAGATACCAGCGAACGTTCAACATCAAAAAAACTGACCGTGTCCACTTCGTCAGTAACCCCTTCAATCACCTCAAATTCAGAATCAATATCAATGGTTTCCAACCCATTTTCCAAAAAAGTCACCCAGTAATGTTGTGCGGAAACATTTGTCACCACCCCTTTCCCATATTCCGGGTGGTCAATTCGGGATCCTATTCCAAGTAATTTCATAAAGTCATCAATTTATTGCTAGAGACAAACAAGTTTTCTTAAAACACAGGTACTCGTTAAAAAAGTACTTGTATACAAGCGTAAAAATACCCTACTTCCTTTCAAATGCCAATAGGGTCCGATAAAAATCTTGATAGATTGCCTCTGCATCAATATGCGCATAAAAGTGGATGTTACGATTGCCGCTATCGGGGGAGGTTTTAATAGTTTGGATTTCAGCAAACTCCGGATTGATGAAGGCAGCTATCAATGCCAAATCCCAAAGTATCCTTTTTTCGCGGGAACCATCAATATGATCGTCCCAGCGTTTGAGCAAAAACTTCCCTATAGCGTGCGAGTCAATTGCTTTTGCTAAATCAGCATAGGCTATTTCCATGTCCGCCGCAACATTAATGGGCATAATGTAAAACTCCACTTGTGAATCCAAGAGAAGATCAAGGGCATAAGGATCCATCAAGGGATTAAAATCATTCCGCTTAAGCACCTTGGTATCAAAATCCAGTGTAGTTCCCAGCCAATATACTTTAAGTTTTTTTGCGATTTCAGGTGCTAAGAATACAGCGGAAGCCACGTTGGTAAGCGCACCCAATGCCAAAATTGTGACCTCTTCCTTTTCCCTGGCCTGTTTAATGATTTCATAAGCAGCGGCTGAATGCTGCGCACGATCACCCCAATCGTACATTCGAGCAGGCGCACCACGTAATGTTCTGATGTCCAATCTCAACTCGCCAAGCAATTGCTGATTTAATCTATGGCTATTCTCCATAGATTTTGGTTTTGTCCAATGACTCGTTTGCCAATGTGCAGCGTTCAATGCGGTGACCTCCACGCTTGGCTCCAACAATATGCGCACTAGGGCGTAGGGGTCGTCCACTTCATTACCAGTATCAGCGTCCACAATAATCTGCCGTTGTGCGTGACCAATCCCCATTGACAAAAGAAATATCAGGAGACTTAGTTTCTTATATGCATTCATTTTGCGAGGGGTTTCGTTTGGTTTTCCCCTAAGATAATCATCCCTGGTACCTTCACAAAATAACAACAAGTACAAGCTTCTTTTTTAATGGTCAAAACCGTATTTTTGAAGTTTTGCCATGATTTCATGATCGACTTCGAAGAACATATTGAGGTACAGGGAGCAAGAGTCCATAATCTTAAAAATATTGATGTTACCATTCCACGTGAAAAACTGGTCGTGATTACCGGTCTCTCGGGAAGTGGCAAGTCATCCTTGGCCTTTGACACCATCTATGCTGAGGGTCAAAGACGATATATTGAAACGTTTTCGGCCTACGCAAGACAATTCTTAGGCGGTCTGGAACGCCCAGATGTTGACAAAATTGATGGACTTTCACCTGTTATCGCCATTGAGCAAAAAACTACTTCAAAATCACCTCGGTCCACAGTAGGTACCATTACGGAAGTCTATGATTTTCTTAGGCTGCTTTTCGCTAGGGCCGGCGACGCCTACAGTTATAATACGGGGCAAAAAATGGTCAGTTATCGCGATGAGCAAATCAAAGACCTCATCATAGCCTCATATAAAGACAAGAAAATCAATGTTTTGGCTCCAGTGGTCAAATCCAGAAAAGGGCATTATCGTGAGTTGTTCGAACAGATTGCCAAACAAGGCTTTGTAAAGGTCCGCGTGGATGGGGAAATAGTGGATATCACCAAAGGGATGAAGGTGGACCGATACAAAACCCACGACATTGAAATAGTGATAGACCGACTGAAAGTAATTGAGAACGATGACTTTCACAAACGCTTGGGTGAGACCATCAACACGGCAATGTACAGCGGCAATAACGTACTCATGATTCTAGAAGAAGGTGATGCGGAACCTAGATACTTTAGTCGGGATTTGATGTGCCCTACCACAGGTATCTCCTATCCTACCCCTGAGCCCAACACGTTTTCGTTTAATTCCCCAAAAGGCATGTGCCCCACCTGCAATGGATTGGTTCATGTGTACGAAGTAAACAAACAGAAAATATTCCCCAATAAAAAACTTTCCATAAAGGCCGGTGGCATAGCCCCTCTGGGAGAGTACAAAAAATCGTGGGCCTTTAAGCAACTAGAAACCATAGCGCAACGTTACGACTTTGAATTGACGGACCCGATTTCCAAAATACCAAAAGAGGCCATGGAGGTCATCTTAAATGGCGGCAAGGATAGCTTTGAAGTGGATTCCAAGACTTTGGGGGTAAAAAGACAGTACAAAATTGATTACGAAGGCATAGCACATTTTATCAAAAATCAATTTGACGAAGCCAATTCTACCTCCATCAAACGTTGGGCAAAGGAATATATGGATAAAGTCCAATGCCCAGATTGTCATGGTGCACGACTTCGAAAGGAATCCCTCTATTTCAAAATTGGCGAAAAGAACATTGCTGAACTTGCCCAACTGGATATTGCCGAACTAGCCGATTTTTTCAAGAATTTGGAAAACAGTTTAGAAGGCAACCAACAAAAGATAGCGGAGGGAATCATTAAGGAAATTAAAACGCGTATCCAATTTTTATTGGACGTTGGCTTGGATTACCTCTCTTTGAACCGAAGCTCCAAATCGCTTTCTGGCGGAGAGGCCCAACGTATCCGGCTGGCTACACAAATAGGATCCCAGTTGGTTGGCGTGCTTTATATTTTGGATGAGCCCAGCATTGGATTGCACCAACGGGACAATGAACGTCTTATACGCTCACTGGAATCCCTACGAGATATTGGTAATTCCGTAATCGTTGTGGAACACGATCGGGATATGATCGAGCATGCGGACCATGTAATCGATATTGGGCCAAAAGCAGGAAGACATGGTGGGGAAATCATTTCTGAAGGCAAACCGGAGGAACTAAAAAAGCACCACACCTTAACGGCTGAATACATCACCGGTGAAAGGGAAATTCCAGTACCTGCCAATCGAAGAAAAGGGACCGGAAAGAAAATTGTATTATCCGGCTGCACCGGAAACAACCTGAAAAATGTCACTGCCTCTTTCCCATTGGGCAAGCTCATTGGGGTAACAGGAGTTTCGGGTAGCGGAAAATCTACTTTGATAAACGAGACCCTCTACCCTATCATGAATGCCCATTATTTTAACGGTGTCAAAAAACCAATGCCCTATAAAAAAATAACCGGGTTAGATCATGTGGATAAGGTAATCGACATTAACCAATCTCCGATTGGGAGAACTCCCCGATCAAATCCTGCCACCTACACAGGAACATTTAGTGAGATACGAAGTCTTTTTTCCAAAACCACGGAGGCGACCATAAGAGGATACAAACCTGGCAGATTCAGCTTTAATGTCGCCGGCGGTAGGTGTGAAACATGTCAGGGGGGAGGATTAAAAGTTATCGAAATGAACTTTTTGCCCGATGTTTATGTTGAATGCGAAACCTGTAATGGAAAGCGATTCAATCGAGAAACTCTTGAAATTCGCTATAAGGGAAAGTCCATAGCGGATGTACTTGAAATGACCATCAACGAGGCAGTGGATTTCTTCGAGAACATCCCGAAAATCCATAGAAAACTAAAAACCATACAGGACGTTGGGCTTGGGTATATTTCCCTTGGCCAACAGTCCACCACCCTTTCCGGTGGTGAAGCGCAACGGGTAAAACTGGCCACCGAACTATCCAAACGGGATACGGGAAACACCTTCTATATTTTGGACGAGCCCACTACCGGGCTTCATTTTGAAGATATTCGGGTGCTAATGGAAGTTTTGAACAAATTAGTGGACAAAGGAAATACCATTTTGGTCATAGAGCACAATATGGATGTCATAAAAATGATGGACCACATCATTGATATTGGCTACGAAGGTGGTCGCGGAGGTGGAATGATTGTGGCCCAAGGCACCCCTGAAGAGGTAGCCAAAGACAATAAAAGCCATACGGCAAGGTTTTTAAAGAAGGAATTGGAACAATCAAAACGAAACATCGCACCAGCGGTTTAAGAAATACTATTTACATGCGAAAAGAACAACACCATAAGGGATGGAATGAAATCAAAACCAATGACTCCTGGGCCATATTTAAAATTATGGGCGAGTTTGTCAATGGTTTTGAGAAGATGAGCGAGATTGGACCCTGTGTTTCCATTTTCGGTTCGGCGCGGACAAAGCCAGGGGAAGAGTACTATGAGCTCTCTGTAAAGGTGGCCAAAAGTGTTTCGGAAGCAGGTTATGGCATCATAACAGGTGGTGGGCCCGGTATCATGGAAGCCGGTAACAAAGGGGCCAGCCTTGCCGGGGGAACATCCGTAGGACTAAATATTGACCTTCCTTTCGAACAGCACGACAATCCCTACATAGACAATGATAAAAACCTGGATTTCGACTATTTTTTTGTTCGAAAGGTCATGTTTGTTAAATACTCCCAAGGATTCGTCGTCATGCCAGGAGGTTTTGGCACACTCGATGAACTTTTTGAGGCGATTACACTCATTCAAACGAATAAGATTCACACCTTCCCCATTATTTTGGTAGGAACCCAATTCTGGAGTGGACTTATCAACTGGATAAAAAACACCATGCTTGAAGCCGGAAACATCAGTTCGAAGGATTTGGACTTGATTAAAATCGTGGATTCTGCGGATGAAGTGGTGAACATTATAGACGCCTTTTACAAAGGTAGAAACCTCAGTCCCAATTTTTAAACAGGCCACCCTTTGTTGAGTAAGCGTATCTTGACATATCTCCTGCCCTTTGGACTTTTCTTCATTTACAATGTAAATGGACAACATATCAATGAGATTACCGCAAGATTGGATGACGCAACCAAGGAAATTGAAATCAAGCAACGATTCACCTATGTAAACACTTCGCAAGATGGTCTAACCGCATTATACTTTAATGACTGGAACCATGCCTATTCCAATAAAAACACGGCACTTGCCAAACGCTTTGCCGAAGAGTTTAAACGGAGTCTGCATTTGGCCAAAGATCGTGAAAGAGGGTACACCCAAGTGGTAAGTATCGTAAACAGTGCCTATGAGGGATTGGACTGGAACCGTATGGGCAATAAAGATGTGATACGCATACAATTGCAAAATGCTTTGGAACCTGGAGATTCTATCCAACTTTTTTTTACCTATAGTATCAAGTTACCCCATACCAAGTTCACCTCTTTTGGGTTTAATCCCAACGGAGAATATGCACTAAAGGACTGGTATTTTACCCCAGCCGTCTATTCCCAAGAATGGAAACTCTACGACAATATGGATCTCAACGATCTGTATACAGATATTACCAATACCTCAATTAACCTAACCTACCCGGAAAAACTGTTTCTGGCCACAAATTTCGAGGAGACCGGAGAGACCAAGTTTCCAGGAGGTCAAAACATCCAGTTAAAGGGAAACAATCGAAAGAACTGCGAAATCATATTGACAAATACCAAGCGGTTTACCAAACATATGACCCGGTTTCTTACCGTTTCCACGGACTTGGAAGCCAATAAAAACGTTGGCATTACACAAGGGATTTCCATCAACAAAATTGCGCGCTTCCTAAATGAAAATCTAGGCAGTTATCCGCATGGCAATTTGTTGGTCAGTGAATTGGAATACAATAAGACACCACTCTATGGTATCAATCAACTTCCTTCGTTTATCAGACCTTACGATGAACAGTTTCAATTTGAGATGAAATTCCTTAAAACGGCCATTCATAGCTATTTAAGGGAAACCTTGTATTTAGACCCGAGAACGGAGCGTTGGGTCAATGATGCCAT
>JBCCUY010000106.1:0-10034 GCA_039196145.1 Bacteroidota bacterium | reverse complement strand
TTGTAATAGACGGCATCCACATTTTCATCCCGTGGATAGGGAATCGGAGATCTTGAAAAATAAAGCGCAAAATCTTGGTTGTCCACAATTACCTTTACGGTATTGGGATTTGAAATCTCATCCCAATCTGAAATCGGGGTCATCAAAGAAGCCAGATCTATTTCCGCTGTAGTATCATTTTTAAATACATTGATCACCTTTGTAAGGCTTTCCTTGTCTATAAATGGCTCATCTCCCTGCACGTTGATCACTATGTCCACTTCCATCTCCTCAACAGCCTCTGCAATGCGATCGCTTCCGCTTTCGTGTTGTTTTTTGCTTCTTAATGCCTTCCCTCCAATCCCAGAAATCACATCAAAAATCACTTCACTGTCCGTCACCACATAGACCTCATCAAACAAACCAGTTTGAACCGCTGCCTCATAAGTACGAACAATGACCGGTTTTCCGTTTAAATCCTGCATAAGCTTGGCTGGAAATCTTGAGGCTTGGTACCTCGCCGGTATCATTGAAATTATTTTCACCTGATGGGTTTATGGTTAATGCCGCTATCTCTTAGGCCGCAACTTACGATATATCCTAAAAATGACGAACAAAATAATTATTACTAAAATAGCGGCTATGGGAGGTACCAAAATAGAGGCAGTTGAGACTGCAACCGCAGTTCCTGTTTCCACGGTTGACACCAATGGGTTGGCCATTCCCCCCGTTGTGGTCGATGAGGTTAGTCTTCCGGCAGCATTGGCCCCCTTAATGGCGGTAGCGGTTCCTCCGCCAGCAATAATTGCCAACGACCAGGTAACAACCGGATCAAGGTTGGCGACAGTAGATACCATTACCGCAGTACCGGCTATGGCCGCCAAGGGAACGGCGAGACTATCCAAGGCATTATCCACCCAAGGAATAAAATAGGCAAAAATCTCTACAAAGGTAGCCACCCCAAGTGTGATCAATGCAGCCAAACTGCCAATCCATTGCCAGTTTTCGTTAAGCTCCCAAACTCCCAAATAAGCCGACAAACTGAGCGCAAACAGGGGAAGAAATACTCTAAACCCAACTGAAGCGGCCAGTCCAATGCCCAAAAAAATGCTTATTATGGTATCTGGTGTCATGCCCATGCCTGTGTCTAAAATAGGCTATTCCTAGTCAAGAAAAAAATCGTCTTTAAACCCAATAAGATACAATCGCTCCTTAGCCCTTGTGACCGCGGTATACAGCCACCTAAGGTAATCCTTGTCCACACCATTTGGAAGATATGGCTGCTCTACAAAAACGTTTTCCCATTGGCCACCTTGGGATTTATGACAGGTTATGGCATAGGAAAACTTCACCTGAAGTGCGTTGAAATACTTGTTGTTCTTTACCCCCAAGAATCTTTTGTAGTTGGATTTTTCATGGGCATAATCTTTCTGAACCTCTTGGTACAACCGGTTGCCATCCTCATATGAAAGTGAAGGGGTTTCTGCTTTGATAGTGTCCAATAGCAGTACCGTTTCAAAAGGCTTCTGATTGGGATAATCCACCATTTTTACTTTCACTTCAGCAAACGAGAAACCATAGAGTTCCTTGATAGAGAACAATTCCAAAATCTCGATGATATCCCCATTGGCAATGAATCCAGCTTCGGAATTGGGACGTAGCCAAAAGTAGTTGTTCTTTACCACCATCATGTAGTCCCCAACCGCAATTTCATTATCTAGGAAAAGTATGCGCTCCCTAATATTTTGGTTGTACAAATTGGCCCGTTTGTTCGAACGAACAATAATGGCGGTCTCTTCCTTTCCATTCTGATGGTAAGAGGTATCTATGGCTTCCTGAATTTCAGAACCATCCACCAATCTTATAACATCCTTGAATGCCGCCAGTTCAAACCTAAATTCTTCAAAAAAATGAGATTGAAGCTGCTCCCTTAAATTGGTAGCATTGTGGAGTATCCCGGAATCCTGGGTCTGCCGCATCACTTCATCCAATTCCAAAAATTGGACTTCTTTATCGTAATTCAATGAAAGTCGGTCCTCCTCCAGAGCAGGGCTCAGCTCTAGTTTTACAGGTGGCAATTGCGCGGTATCTCCAATCAACATAAGCTTACAGTTATGGCCAGCATATACATAGTACATTAAATCATCCAGTAGCGAACCGTTTTCGAACAATTTGGAATCAGCTGGAACATCAGGAATCATAGAGGCTTCATCCACGATGAACAAGGTGTTTCTATGCTTGTTGGGAGCCAACACAAACTGAATTCCCCCTCCTGTTTGTTTTTTGGGAAAGTATATTTTTTTGTGAATGGTAAACGCCTTGTCCCCAGAATACACAGACATTACTTTAGCCGCCCTTCCTGTTGGGGCCATTAACACTACACTCATTTTCACCTTCCATAGACTACTAACAATAGTTCCCACAATAGTGGTCTTGCCCGTACCGGCAAATCCCCTCAACAGAAAAACCTGATTTCCCTTTTTATCCAGAATAAATCGGGACAAATTGTCCAAGGCCTGAGCCTGTTTCAGTGTAGGTTCATAAGGAAATTTCTGTGTCAGAATTTCTAAAAATCCGGAGGGTTTTGGGTCAGTCATAGGCTTGTTTGGGCGTCATGGATTTTTAAAGCAAAAAGTTTCGTGATTAAAAAAAAATTGTAGATTTGTCAGTAACCGCTAAATTAACTAAGAAAGACAATATTCGTATGTTAAACTTAATTCTTATCGTAGTAGTAATTTGCCTAGTGACCGTAGGCCTAGTTTTCTTGATTGACCGTTTTTTGCCTCAAAAGATTAAGCCAGTTCTCGTGCTAGTCTTTGGTCTTTTGAGTATTTTCTTAGGATATAAGATTTATCAGTCCATCAACGCACCAATTGAGTTCAAAAAGGTACGTAAGGAAAGATTCTCCCAAGTAATAGCAAAGTTAAAAGATATTAGGGACTCCCAGGAAGCCTATAAAACGGTTAACGGAAGGTTTGCCAAGGATTTCAATAGCCTAATCAAATTTGTGGATACGGGTAGCTATACCATCACGCAGCAAAGGGATTCATCTTTTATGCGTTTTGACAAGGCCTATCAGATTGACCTTCAAAAAGATACTATTATCATCGATACACTTGGATTTGTTAAAGTGAAGGATTCATTGTTCAAAAATGATGATCGCTACAAATCAATGATGGAGGTACCTTACGCACAAGGTGGCGAGAAGTTTGAAATGAAATCGGACATCATAGACAAACAAGGTTATAAAGCTCCAGTTTTTGAAGCCAAAATAAAGAAGGATGTTGTACTGTACGATCAGCCAACGGATTTAAGGGCTAGGGAAAATGCCCACCAAAGTGTTGAGGAAGTAAATGGTACAGAGATTAAAGTAGGTTCACTTACCGATGTAAGTACCAACGGAAACTGGCCTCCAATCTATGACAGAAAAGACCAATAAGACCCAGGAACCTGGTTCCGAAGATAATTTTAAGAAACTGTCCATTCAAGTTGGTTTGAATGGACTTTCTTTTTGTGTGCTTGATACCATTTCAAAAGAAATTGCAGCCTTTGAAAAGGTCGATTTCAAAACAACTTCTACTCCTTATCTCCTGCTGAAAGAACTTAAGGGCATTCTCAACAAAAGTAGCACGGTTGGCACCTCTTTTTCCGAAGTGGTGGTCATACACAAAAGCGGACTTTTCAGTTTGGTCCCAAAAACACTTTTTAAGAAAGAGGAATTGCCGAACTACTTGAAGTTCAACGCCAAAATCATGGCGACTGATCATATCACTTACGACGAGATCCCCCATCAGGATATGATCAATGTTTATGTGCCTTTTGCCAATGTGAACAATCACATCTTTGACTTATTTGGGGAATTTGAATTTAAGCATAGTGGTACGGTGTTGATTTCCAACCTCATGAATCAAAACCGTATGATTGCCCAACCCTCCTGTTATGTGCAGGTTTCCGCTAAAGAAATGGAGGTGGTAGTTATTGCAGATAAAAAATTGCTGTTCTACAATCATTTTGAATATAAAACCAAGGAGGATTTTCTTTACTACCTTCTTTTTAGTCTTGAGCAGTTACAATTGAATTTGGAAGAAATCCAGCTCAAGCTCTTCGGGTTGATTGAGGAAGGGGATGAGATTTTTAATCTTTGTCATACCTATATCCGAAATGTCTCGGTTTTTGTCCCCGTCGATTCTTCCTATCCGTTGGACCAACTGGAAAGTCAGACCATTGACTTTACCTCTGTAAGCAAACTATAATGCGTATCATTTCCGGAAAGTACAAGGGGAAAAGGCTCAGCGCTCCAAAAAAACTCCCTGTTAGGCCCACAACCGATATGGCCAAAGAAGGCCTTTTCAACATCTTGAACAACAGGTTTTTCTTGGATGAACTCAAGGTTCTGGACCTCTTTGCGGGAACGGGAAATATAAGCTTTGAATTTGCCTCCAGGGGCAGTAAGGAACTGACCGCTGTTGATGGATTTCCCGGATGCGTGCAGTTTATCAACAAAGTTGCGAGGGAGCTGGATTTTCCAATAACCGCTATCAAGTCCGATGTGTTCAAGTTTTTGGGACGGACCACGGACAGATTCAACCTGATTTTTGCTGACCCGCCCTACGACTTACAGTATTCCCAATTCAGCTCACTAGTGGATTTGGTGTTTGACAATGGGCTTCTACTGGATGATGGGCTACTTGTAGTGGAACACTCCAGCCAAACGGACTTGTACCAACACCCTTATTTTTCCGAAAACAGAAAATACGGTGGAAGTGGTTTTAGTTTTTTTGAGGCAGGAGCTAAATAGAAACTTAAAAAAGCAGGCCATAAGCCGGATTCTGTCTTGCCTTATCATTTATCTAGGCTCCAGGTTACCTTGGAGCTCGAACCGCCTACCCTCCGGTTTGGGCGTGCAGCCCTCAAACACCGGTTTACATGACGTTTCACCGCATAGAGTTTACCTGATTTCACTACAGCCGAACTGTACTTGCTTTCTGTTGCACTGGTCCTCGTTTTTCAACGGACGGGTGTTACCCGCTATGCCGCACTTTGGTGTCCGGACTTTCCTCTTCAATTCCGGTTGCCCGA
The DNA here is from genome assembly GCA_039196145.1 of Bacteroidota bacterium. Lineage (GTDB taxonomy): Bacteria > Bacteroidota > Bacteroidia > Flavobacteriales > Flavobacteriaceae > Flagellimonas. The sequence goes on along the minus strand of JBCCUY010000106.1, from coordinate 4,976 downwards.
AATTGCAGCGATAAGGTGGCCTGCTGGCGGCAAAGGTAACCCAATTGTTAATAAAAAAAAGGGCTTCGCACTCGGTTAAAGCCACTTTGCCCATTGCTATTTTTATATTTGTAATAATCAATTTTCCTAATTTGGAACCCTTCATCGTATCAGCCCGGAAATATAGGCCCCAAACGTTCAAAGACGTTGTGGGTCAGGAGGCCATTACAAACACCTTGCTTAATGCCATCGACAACAACCATTTGGCTCAAGCTCTTTTGTTTTGTGGTCCCAGAGGGGTTGGAAAGACAACTTGTGCTCGAATTTTGGCCAAGCAAATCAACCAAGATGGGACAGAGCGGGAAGACGAGGATTTCGCCTTCAATATTTTTGAGTTGGATGCAGCTTCCAATAACTCAGTTGATGATATAAGAAGTCTAATTGATCAAGTCCGTATTCCTCCCCAGATTGGCAAATACAAAGTCTATATCATTGATGAGGTGCATATGCTCTCCCAATCGGCTTTTAATGCCTTTCTTAAAACCTTGGAGGAGCCACCCAAACATGCCATTTTTATCCTGGCCACGACAGAAAAACACAAAATCATTCCCACCATTCTATCCCGATGTCAGATTTTTGACTTTAAACGGATTACTGTAAAGGATGCTGCTGAATATCTGAAGTACATTGCCCAGGAACAAGGTATTGATGCCGAGGAAAGTGCCCTTCATATCATTGCACAAAAAGCAGACGGTGCCATGCGTGACGCGCTTTCCATTTTTGACCGTGTTGTAAGTTTTTCTGGAAAGACACTTACCCGAAAAGCAGTAACGGAAAACTTGAATGTTCTGGATTACGACACCTATTTCAACGCAACAGACTTGATTCTCGAAAACAAGATTCCAGAATTGCTCCTACTCCTTAATGAGACCCTGGCCCTTGGATTCGATGGACACCATTTCATTACAGGCTTGTCCTCCCATTTTAGAGATCTTATGGTATGTCAACATCCAGAGACGCATTCCCTACTGGAAGTTGGCGAAGATGTAAAACAGCATTATAAGGATCAGGCCAGCAAGGCAGAGAGGCCATTTTTGTTGAAGGCACTGGAAATTGCAAACACTTGCGATTTAAACTACAAGAGCAGTAAAAACCAGCGTCTGTTGGTTGAACTTGCTTTAATGAAATTGGCCTCCATCACCTTTGATGGAGAAAAAAAAAACCTTGATTTCATAATTCCAGCATCTTTCTTTAAGACAACGGAGGAGCGGTTGGACGCGGCACCTCCTGCTCAAGAGGAAACTAAAACCGGGGAACCTGAGCCCATTTCTGTTGAAGAGGTAGTAGTACAATCGATAATGGAGGAACAAAATGTTATTACTTCCCCAAAACCGAAAATTGACCTAAAATCTTCAAGCAAAAGGGTTTCTGGCTTATCGCTGAGTAGTATTAAGGCCAAAAAACATCATGAAAATATAAAGTCCCCAGTTGTGGACCAGCAAGATTTACCAACTGCTCCATTTACCCAAGAGGACATGCAAGCCCATTGGAATGACCTTGTTCAACAATTGGAAGACCAAGGCAGAAAAATACTGGCCAGTAATCTGCAAGTCGACGTTCCCAAGCTTAAAGACAATTTTATTATTTGTATCGAGCTGCCCAATAGTACCATGAAGAAAGAAATTGAAAGGGAGCAAAGTCTAATGTTGGATTACCTAAAGGAAAAATTGGACAATTACGCCATCACCCTACAAATCTCAGTGAACGAGGAAGTCGCAAAAAAGTTTGCTTTCACTCCAGAAGAAAAGTATCAAAAGCTTCGGGAAAAGAATCCAGCTATTGACATGCTTCGAAAAGAATTTGACCTAGACTTTTGACCTTTTCACATACCATATCCTCAACATAAAAATAAGCATGGCCAAAGCGGAGATTCCCAACCCCATTGCTTCCCTTCCTTCTTCTATATTTTTAATATCTCCTTCACCTATGGTCAAGCCTTCGAAAGATTCCGGCCAGACCTGAATCATCTTAAATGCGAAGAAAAGAAACAAGAGGAACGCCCACTGGGCTCTTAATTTACCAAAGACAAACAGAATTGATGCCAGCAAGGCCACCCCGTAATAAGCATACCAGCGCATTGCATCGGGATCATTGTGCTGTACCAAGGTTGAATACAAAAACAGAAGAGCAAACAAGCTCCCTAAGATTTTAAAAAAAAGGTTCAAGGTATTTAAGATTTAAGGTTTTATCGCTTTTGCTTTTTGAGTTATTACAAAGGCAGTCCAAAGATAGCCATACCAGTCCATATTATGCATTTTGAAAAGAATACTTCTATCTTTTCCGCGCAACTCACAAATACCATTTCGAAATGCTGGGCCTAAAATTACCTACCGATCCACGCTGGGTCAACATTGTTGAAAAAAACATTGAGGAAATCCTCACCGATCATGCCTATTGCGAACAAAAGGCCGCAAGCACTGCTATTTCCTTAATCATTGGATTTCCTGAAAAGTCAGAATTAGTAAAGGAAATGACAGCCTTGGCCAGGGAAGAAATGGGACATTTTAATATGGTGCACGATAAAATTTTGAAACGTGGATGGGTCCTAGGTCGTGAACGCAAGGACGAATATGTCATTGAGCTCATGAAATTTTTTCCAAAAGGCGGAAGCAGACAGACACATTTAGTGCACAAGCTACTATATGCAGCATTGATCGAAGCTCGAAGTTGCGAGCGTTTCAGGTTGCTTTCCGAAGAAATAAATGATGAAGAACTCTCCGAGTTTTACCGTAACCTCATGGTAAGCGAAGCCAACCACTATACCATGTTTCTAAAGTTTGCCCGTGAATATGGCAATAAGGAGGAAGTGGATGAAAAATGGCAGCAATTATTGGAGTACGAGGCCGAGCTTATGAAAAACCTTGGTAAAAAGGAGACCATGCACGGCTAGTCGCCCTCGTGGTATAAGGTTTTGATCATCCCATCCGCCAAGCCTATTTTGGGAACATGGATTTTCTTGGCACCACTCCATTTTGCGGCAGACAAAAATATTTTTGAGGCAGGAATAATCACATCGGCCCTATCCTGGTTTAAACCCAATTCGGAAATACGATCCTCATAGTCCATGCTATTAAGGAAGTGGTATTGTGCATTCAACCAGATAAAGGATAATGGTTGACCCACTTTTCTTCCCGACATCTTGTGCAGCTTATTAATATTGCCTCCTGAACCAATGATCTCAACTTTTGTGCCTTCCCCGAGATGCTCCTTGATCCATTCTTCTACCTGCCGCCACATATCATCTTTGACCAAACCATTTAGAATTCTCACAGTTCCTATCTTAAAGGACTTGGAAGCCTTGGGTTCTCCTTGGGCAAAAACTGTGAATTCCGTACTTCCCCCTCCAACGTCAACGTACAGATAGGAACGGTCCTTTTTTATTAGGTCTTTTAAATCTGTTGAAGCAATTATGGTAGCCTCCCGCTTACCATCAATAATTTCTATTCCGATTCCGGCTTCTTTCTGTACCCTTTCCGCCACTTCCCTACCATTTTCCGACTCACGCAATGCCGATGTAGCCACCGCCATATATTTCTCTACACCATAGACCTGCATAAGCAAATCAAAGGAGTGCATGGTTTTTATCAATCGATTTAAGTTGTTCTCTGAAACCTTGCCAAGCGTAAATGCATCCTCTCCCAATCTTACAGGAACCCGAATTAGAGCACTTTTTTTGAATGTTGTGGGCTTATCCTCCTGTTCTATGACATTGTTTACCAGGAGCCGGACGGCATTCGATCCAATGTCAATAGCGGCGAATTTTCGAATTACCAAAGGTGTAGCTTTAGGATTCCAGTTTGTTCTTATAGTAATCGTAGAGCGCAAACTGAGACCGTACTTCGGTCTCGCCTTCCTCATTTACCCGATACGCATTATCCTGTTTTTCCGAAAAAATACGGGCCTTCTGATTGTCCTCCCAAGAAATATTGAAGGTATCCAATAACTCCTGCTTTATGTCCGAATCATAAATTGGACAACCGACCTCTACCCTAAAATCCAGATTACGGGTCATCCAGTCCGCCGAGGAAATGTAGATTTTGGGATCACCATTGTTCCCAAAAATGAAAAGCCTGGGATGCTCCAAAAACTTATCAACTACACTTATAGCTTCTATGTTCTCACTCATTTCTGGAACGCCGGGCACCAAACAACATACCCCTCTAACAATTAATTGGATCTTTACACCTGCCCTACTGGCTTCGTACAACTTGTCCACCATCTTGTAGGAGGTAAAACTGTTCATCTTTATTTTTATATACGCCTCTCCCCCTGCTCGGGCGTTCTCAATCTCATTGTCAATGAGCTTTATAAAGGTTGATTTGGTATAGTGCGGGGATACCACCAAGTGCTTGTATTTATGGATTTTATAGTTGGTTTCAAAAAAGTCGAACACTTTTCCCATTTCCTTTAAGATACCATCATGGGCGGTAAATAAGGTATAATCCGTGTAAATCTTGGCCGTGGATTCATTAAAATTCCCTGTGCTAATGAAACCATATCTCCTTATACCTTCTTGTTCTTCGCGCTCCACAAGGCAAATCTTACTGTGCACCTTAAGACCCGGCACACCGAAAATTAGTTTAACACCCTCGGCCTGGAGTTGGTTGGCATATTTGATATTAGCCTGTTCATCAAAACGTGCCTGCAGCTCAATCTGCACGGTGACCTGCTTTCCATTTTTTACGGCATTGATCAATGCAGAAGCAATTTGACTGTCGTTTGCCAAACGGTATACGGTGATTTTGATGGCCCTTACCTTGGGGTCCAATGCAACTTCCCTCAGGAATTTGGTGACATACGCGAAGGTATGATAGGGAGTATAGATCATATAATCTTTTTGGGCGATCATCTCCAACAAACTACCCTCCATGCTAAACCCTTTTACAGGAAGCGGCTCTATCTTTTTATACATTAGATCCCGACGGCCCAGACTTGGG
>JBCCUY010000105.1:0-10050 GCA_039196145.1 Bacteroidota bacterium | reverse complement strand
CATTGGCATTGCTAATAGGAGTAACCTCTCTGGTAAATGCCCAGAAAAAGAAAGAACTTGATAGACAAGCAATTTTGGACATGTGCGGTTGCTATGACATTACTTTTAAGTATACGGAGACTTTTGCTCCGGAAATTGATTATGAAAAGAAAATGGATTATACGGCTGGTGCATTGGAATTGGCGCTACCTATAGTTGACGAAAAAAACAAAATTTCCATCCAACATTTATTGGTGATCAACGATTCCATGATCATCAAGCACTGGAGGCAGGATTGGGAGTTCGAAAACCAAAATGTGTTCTATTACGATAAGGACAATAATTGGAAATTTGGGAAACTTCCAAAAGAGCAAGTAAAAGGGCAATGGACCCAAAAAGTCTATCAGGTGGATGACAGCCCTCGCTACTCGGGCTCCGCCACCTGGGTACATGTAGATGGGAAACACTACTGGGAAAACAAATCTGATGCTCCCTTGCCAAGACGCGAGTATTCCAAAAGAAGCGATTATAACGTGATGAAGCGCGGAAATCGCCACGAAATCACTTCCTACGGTTGGGTACATGAGCAGGATAATGACAAGATTATTCGCGAAGATGGAAAGGCCGATGTGCTTTTGGCACAAGAAAAGGGGATGAACGTTTATAAAAAAGTAGATGATTCCAAATGTCAGCTTGGAGTAAAATGGTGGAACAAGCATAAGGAGTTTTGGGCCAATGTCCGAAGTTCTTGGGACCAGGTCTACGACAGAGAAGGAGATTTGACCTTACTTAAAAAGGTAGATGGTAAACCTATGTTTATGCATTTTTATCCGTTGGAGAAAAAGGAAGGTAACTCTACTGAGATTTCTGAACTGATCAATAAGTTCGTTGCCAACGATATCAATACCGGAGATGCTGAAGGAAAGTAAAATCTTTGGTAAAACCCTTGTAGTCTTGGGATTATTGGGGTGTTTTGCCTTTAGCCCTTCCAAAATTTCACCCCGCTTGCAGCAGAAATTGCATAATGCTGTATTGACCACTTTTGAAACGGAGGTCTTCGAGCTCCAAGCAATAACTGTGGATTTTGAAGAGGATTATCTATATAAAATTGAGTCTGGTGAAAGTTTGCTGGGGTATGCCTATTTGGGCAAGGCGCCCAGCATGAAGGACGTTTTTGACTATGTGGTACTTTTTAATCCGGACTTTAGCGTGAAAAAGGCCAAGGTTTTGATCTATCGCGAAAATCACGGGAGGCAGATTGGAAGTCAACGCTGGCTGAAACAATTCATCGGGAAAAGTACCAGCGATTCGCTGACCTATGGTGATGACATCGATGCCATTTCCGGGGCCACCATATCCGCAAAGTCCATGACCAAGGCCGTAAAGGAGGTCTTGGAAAGGATGCAAAAACTTCAATCCGAAGGGGTTCTCTAACCAACACAAAAACGGGGCTTAAGCCCCGTTTTTTTTTATAGACAACGAACTGCGGACTATTGCAAAGCCTCCCCTATGATAAACACAAGATTACGCAGACTTGCGTCACGTTTCGGAAACAGGGCCTGCATCCTAGGGTCTTGCACCATGTTCTGCATCCCTTCCGCACTGTCAAAGTAAAAACGGTGGATTTCATCCGGTTGTTCCTGGACTTCATTGGCCGACGCGAATGGAATCAGGAAACGCTCAAAGTGCGTCCCAAATTCCGGAATGATCTCGCAGGCGGCGTTGTGATACTCGGTGAACTGCTCCTGATATTGTTTTCCTTCCTTATAATAGATAAGGGCCACGCCATAGGTTTTTGTTGCGTCCCCGATTTCCCGGTAAAAATCGAAATCAGGGTCCTTTTTGGTGGCAAAGCCGAACATTTTTTCCACGGAGGTTCCAATGTATTCCTGCTTTAGTTTGATGAATTCAGGATCTTGATCAAAGGCTTCCTTGGCTGCTAGATTAGGGTAAACTGCAAAGTGGATTTCATCTGGCAACTCCAGGGCTCCAGCAGCCAGCATTTTGGGTTTGATGACCCGTTCTATCTTGGCTCCATACTTTTCCAGGAGTACATTTCCACGACTACGTAGTTTTTCGAAATCTTTTTCTTTTCCTGGTTTCAAGTAAAAGAAGGCCGTGTTGATGATCTGTTCGTCTTTTTTTTCCATCGGTTCTAGAGTTTTGTTTGTTTTTTTTGAAATGATAAATCCGCTAAGGACCATTAGGGCCATTAGCGAAAGACTAAGGGTGATTGTTTTTCTCATGATGCCATTTAGTTTTAGATGTAAATGATTTAACGGCACAAAAGTCCGATGGAAAGTAGGAAAGGACTTTTACGGGAGGATCAACTATTTATCCCTCAAGCTCAACCGGTATTGGGAAGGTGGAATTCCAAAGTGTTGCTTAAACTTTTTGGAGAAATGTTGGAGGGTTTTGAATCCACTTTGGTAGGCAATATCCCCAACGGAATCGTCTGACACTGCCAATAATTCTTTTGAATGCACCAAGCGCCGTGAAAGAATATATTGTAATGGAGGTCGTCCGTAAGTTTCTTTGAACTTTCTCTTGAAGGAAGACAGGCTCAAATGGGTCAATTGGGCCAACTCTTGAAGTGAAATGTCCGAGAAAAGATGGGATTCAATAGTGGTTTTAAAGTCCACGGAACGCTCTGTGAACAGGTTCTCCAAAATTTGAAGGATTCGGGGTGCATTCTGTGTTTGCAGGAGCAGAAGAATAATCTCCTTAGTTTTCAAGATTAGGATTTCCTCATGGGCCAAATGTCGGTTTTGGAAGTAGAACAAAATGTCGTCCACATACTTGTCAATGGCTGCGGATGCTTGGACCAAGGCCATATTAAACTGGGGAACCTTGTTTTTTTGATGAACCAAAAAACCCGGAAGGCTATTCTTGTATACCTTTTTAAGGAGATCTGGATGAAAATGAACTGCAACGGCCTGGTATGTTCCCGAATCGCCATCGGCAATCATTCGGCCAACATAGTTCCCGCACTTTAGTAAAACGGATTGTTTAGCGGTAATGATTAGTGAACCGTCCTCTGAAAAGGAGGTATATCTCCCTTCCCGAATGTGCAAAAAACAGGCTTCGCCCTGCATGGGATTGGGCGCCCTAAAGGGAGGGACAATGGTAGCCTTTTCGAATAACATATGCCCAAAAAGGTCAATTCGTTTGTAGTCTTTGATCATAGGCTTGGTGTTACCATATTTTATAGAAAAAGGGCGAGCATAGCCCGCCCTTTTCAAACACAAAACGTATTCAACCCATCAATAAATACCATGCATTTTCCATAACCAATTTCTAATGAGGATCGATCTAGCGCTTCGTGGTTTTTTCCCTCAGTTGTGCGATATGTTCAGTAAATGTCCCATTTGCAAGGTGTCCTTGAGCAGGGCATCCTGAATGGGTTGGGTTTTGGCGTTATATTCCACAGTACCATAATCTATACCTGATACGGTGCGTGTGGGGCGTATTCCTTTTTCCATTTCAATGAGCATAAGGGTGTCATCTGCTACCAATTGCGGGTCCATAGCGTCCTCACTGTCAAAGAACCCTTCGAAGTTTTTTAACATGGCATGGGGTACTTCCTTAAAGTCACCATAGGCCTCAAAGGTGATTTCGTCCGCTTCTTTGGGTCCAGTAAATAAAAGATTGGTGCCAAAGGGACCGGGTTCCACAATACAGACCTCCACACCAAAGGGTGCGAGCTCATACCTAAGGGATTGGGAATAGGCCTCCACCGCATGCTTACTCGCACAATACACCCCGAAATAGGGGAAGGCCAACCTTCCGGCCAAACTTGTGGTATTGATGATCAGACCATCACCGGCCTTGCGCATATGAGGTGTAACAGCCTTCACCATTCGGGCAATACCAAAGAAATTGACGTCAAATTGCTTTTGGACCTGCTCCAAACTATAGGCCTCTGTTATTCCTACAAACATGACCCCGGCGTTGTTGACCAAAACATCTATGGTCCCATCTTCTGCAATGATGGTTTCCACCGCCTTGTCTATTGATGCGGAATGGGTTACATCCAGTTCCAAAACTTGTAGTTGAAGACTTTCGTTGGAGGCCAACTGCTCCAGTTCCTTTTTCTTTTCTGCATTTTTACCATTGACATTTCTCATGGTGGCCCAAACTTTATGGCCGGCCCTCGCTGCCGATACAGCGGTTAGGTATCCAAATCCGCTACTACTTCCTGTAATTAAAATGTTTTTCATGATGAATAAATTATAGTAGACTAGTCGTCTACTATTTGAATAAAAAAATTTAGGTTAATAATTCTTCTGTAAATTCTATAAAGAGGGAGAGGGGTTTTGCGCTCCTGGTGGACTTCATCCGTAGGATGGCCCCTTCCCAATTGTTGAGCATATTGGCAGCCAACTTTTTCGCTTCGGTTGTATTGCCAATGCTACCATCCTCCTGTCCTTCCTTGATACAGGCTTCAAACAGGGCTTCCCACCGATCTAGCTCGTGGGCCACCCCATGGGCATAGCTCGATTTTAAACCACTGAGTTCCAAGCTGCAATTCCCAAGCAAGCAGCCTTCTGTAAAGTCTTTCTGGATATACCCCAGTCTAATATCCTGGAAAAAGGTCATAAAACGTTCCTTGGGATTTTTGGTCTTATCATTAAAGTAGGAGTGGAGCAGTTTCAAGGATTCATCCCCGTAATTCTTAATAATTTGTAGTCCAAAGTCTTCCTTACTTTTGAAATAATAATAAAAGGAACCCTTTGGGATGCCAACGGCACTTAAGACCTCATTGATGCCCACATTGTTAAATCCCTTTTGGATGATCAAATCGCCACCAATTTTAAGAATACGCTGTAGGGTAGTTTCTTTCGCTGTTTCCATTTCAGTATTAGACCAGTCGTCTACAAAAATATACTTTTTTTCCAAACCATGAAAAAAATCTTTGTGTTCACTTTTTATAGCAACGCTTGGATGCGATTTTAGTCTTGATATCCTTTTTGGACCAGTCTTTTAGAAATCCACCAATAGTTGCCAGCCGGGTCTATAACCCCGGCCTGCCGGTCGTCATAGGACATATCAGCTGGCTCAAGAGTGGATTCGGCTCCATTATCCAAGGCGTGCTTGTACATGCTATCCACATCGTTTACAAATAAATAAAAGGAAGTTCGCATCCCTTCAAACTCCCCACGTGCCTGACTGATCATAAGGCAACTATTGCCAATTTGGAGAATACAATTGGCTACATCGCCGTTGGGCATGTTTGTTCTGTTGATTTCCTTTGCATGGAAAGCGGTTTTTAGAAATGCAATTTCCTTGAGCGGGTCCGAAACAAATAGATAACTGTTTACCGTGCTGAATCCCTTTGGGATATAGGTGTCAAAAATGTTCATTCTGTTAGGGTTTATTTAGGTTATAGGATTGAATTCAAAATACGTAATTTTAAGTAGCTATAAATTAGACGAATGACTAGGGACGTATTGGACATCAATGATTTTATTGTCTTGGTCGAAGAGGCAAATACCACTGAAATTACCATAGATTCATGTGCTTTTGATGAACCTGTGATTGCTGTAGCCTTTTATGGTGCTGGAAACGTTGAACTCAGTGTCCAATTTGACGGCAAGGAAAAGGCCTATAAGCACAGCAAGGGGTTGGCGCTTTCGTTTTATGCGGATGAAAAGGTGGAGTTTGTCCACACGGTATCGGCAAATAAGCCCCTGGAGTGTATTTTGATCGCGACATCACCCAGAAACCTCGCAAAGTTGCCCCATGGTGAGGGGGAGTTGTTTTCGGAAATGCTGAATCAATTGGTGCATCCTTCGGACCATTATGTACAGGGACCCAAGTTTTATATGACCCCAGAAATGCAGTCCACTGTCAACCAACTTTTTCATACCTCTTACACCGGGAAGACCAAGATGATGTTTTTTAGGAGCCAGATCACAGCTTTGTTGTCCCACTTTTTTGGGCAATTGGCCAGTATGGACGGGGATACTATCAAGGTTTCCGAAAAGGAAAAATTGTATCAGGCCAAGGAAATCCTATCCGAGAATTTGGATTCCCCACCATCATTGGCAGAACTGTCCAGACAGATAGGACTCAATAGTTTTAAACTCAAGAAGAACTTTAAAGCGCTCTTTGGGGTTCCAGTGTTCAAATACCTCCAGAATGAACGCCTATCCAAAGCTCATGATTTACTTCGAAATAAGGATGCTACCGTACAAGAGGCAGCTTGGCATGTAGGTTATGATAGCTTGAGTTCATTTTCTAATGCCTTTTCTAAAAAATATGGGTTCCGTCCAAGTCAAATACGGGGATAGTTGACGTCTTCCACACGTACGGAACAAATGGAGACTGCACCTTTTTTCCCTTTTAACGGAACGCTGCCAATGTGTTCAAAGGTGTAGTTGGAATCGTCCAGACGGTTTTTTAATGTTTCGGACACCAAAAGTTCACTTCCCAGATTGTTGCACTGTCCTTGGATCCGGGCTGCCGTATTGATGGTATCGCCATGATAGGCAATTTCCTTTTTATATTTCCCCACTTCGGTTACAGTAACAATCCCTGCATGTACCCCGGCTTTGAAAAATGGAAGGCAGTCATAGGTGCTTTCGTAGTACTCCCGCTTGTTTTCCAATTGTTGTTTAAACCTGTAAAAAGTCTTTAGAAGGTTCTGATTTTGAATGCCTTCATCTAGGGACCAGGTCAAAACCGCCTCGTCGCCCACATATTGATAGATTTCTCCATTATTGGCCGCAGCAATGCCCAAATCGTTAAAACAATCCTGTACCAATTTACTATAGGTTACATGACCCAGTCGCTCAGCTAAGGTGGTTGACGCTTGAAGGTCCAAAAACATAAAGATGCGTTCTTCCTCATGGGGCGTGTAAAAGCGACCCATGATCAATTTAAGCAGGTTGCCTTCTCCGAGCATTAGATTCACCTGTCGCAGAATAGCCAAAAAGGTATCCACACAAATCACATAAAAATAGATGGCCACGCTTCCAGTGTCAGAGGCAAAGGCCAACAGACTTATGGAGGTTTCAAAATACAGATTGTAAACACCGTAGGCCACAACCACCAGAAGAGCCACAAACAGAAGCGTGTACAACAGTTGAATAATAAGGAACCTTCTAAGCGAAATGTTCTTATAGATGCGTTCTTCCGTAACAATTTGGGCCAAGCCAGAAACGAATCCCATGATGGGACCGAGGGTAAAGGCAATGAGCAAACTATCTTGGAAGGCAAACTTTAGGCTCCCCAATTCTTCGGTGCCTACACCTCTTACAATGCTTAGAAAAACAAAACCCAAGGTCCATCCGATGATATAGAATCTTAGGGTGCGCCATCGACGCTTATTTATCCATGATATGACCATGGTTTCAAAGTTATCCTTTTCGAACAAATCTTCCTCCTTTACGAACAAATAAGCCTGAGGGGTCTGGGATAGTTTTGTCCTGTAATCTTAAAAAAGATAGAAATGAAAACAATAAAACTACTGTGGATCGCCATTTTAATCTGGATTTTAGGGGTGTCTGCATTCACATTGATTTACATGCTTCCCATATTGGAAGACCCCTATCTGCAAGCTAATATAGGCTTGGCCCTGGTGGTTCCCTTCTTGGTCTGGAGAGGGACTCGATTTTACTATCGCAAAGGGGCCATTACCCATGGTCTTAAACTGGGACTGGCCATGCTATTGGTAAGTGCAAGTCTGGACGCCCTCATCACAGTTCCTCTTTTGATCATTCCCGTCGGAGGGAGTTACGCCAGCTTTTTTGGCTCTTTGGATTTCTGGCTGATTGCCTTGGAATTTCTGGGAACCTGTACCCTGTATTGGTATCTCAGAATACGCCCTTCTTTGCACACTTCAATCAAAAACGAATCGTCAACTATATCATAATATCATGGGAAACATCATTCTTTTTTCAGCCATAATTTTAACGGGATTGACCGCTGGACTCTGCTTTACTTGGGGTAATGCGGTAACCCCTGGAATTGGGAACCTTAGCGACTCAGTATATCTGCAGTCCTTTCAATCCATGAACCGAAGTATTCTTAATCCCATCTTTTTTGTGGTGTTTTTTGGTCCGGTGCTTTTGGCAACCATGGCGGGTTTCACAAACAGGTCGGAATCCAGCACCATACTTTGGCTTTGTCTTGTAGCTGCTGCGCTTTATTTGATTGGTTTGGCATTAGTCACCATTTTCTGAAATGTACCCTTGAACTAGTTATTGGACAAAGCCGATTTGCTCGCGATGACTCCTGAGGAGCTAGGTGCACTTCGACAAAAATTTGAAAAACCTTGGAACAACTACCATAGGGTGAGAACCATTTCATCTACGCTGTCCTTTGGATTTCTTGTGTTAGCCAGCATTTTAAAATAATTCATAAACTATAACATCAAATATCATGAAAAGTAACATTTTAGTATTGGGCGGTAAAGGTAAAACTGGCCGCAGAGTAGCAGAACAATTGACAAACCTGGGACACAATGTACGTATTGGTTCCCGCAGTGAGACCCCAGCATTTGATTGGGATCGACCCCAAACTTGGGAAGAGGCCCTTGAGGGAATGGATAGGGTATACATCACCTTTCAACCTGATTTAGCGGTGCCTGGAGCTTTTGAGGCCATACAGGGGTTGGTTGAGGCCGCCAAAAGACATCAGATTGAGAAAGTTGTCCTACTATCCGGAAAAGGCGAGACAGAAGCGGAAAAATGTGAGCAGGTGGTCATTAATTCTGGTTTGGCCCATACCATTGTTCGGGCCAGCTGGTTTAACCAGAATTTCAGCGAGAGCTTTTTCTTGGAACCAATTCAACACGGGTTTGTGGCCTTGCCCCATGCCGATGTGGAGGTACCCTACGTAGACGCAGATGATATTGCAGCTGTAGCGGTGGAAGCCTTATTGAATGAACAACACAATGATGAAATCTATGAGTTGACCGGACCCAGACTCTTGACATTCCGAGAGGTTATTCATGAGATAGCGGAGGAAACTGGACGGGAAATTGCCTTTACTCCCATTTCTTTGCCTGCCTATGTGAAGGCCATGGAAGAACAAGGTGTACCCGAGGATTACGTTTGGTTGATCAACTATTTGTTTTCTGAAGTACTTACCAACCCAAATAACCAGCTCGTTAAACGCGACATTGAGAAGGTGTTGGGTAGAAAACCCATCGATTTTTCCGCCTATGTGAAAGAAACTGCTGCCACCGGAGTATGGAACCAGCACGTTGAGGCATAGCTGTTTATTTAATTAAAACGAAGCGGGCTTTTAAGCCCGCTTTTTTAGTTTAAGGGTGTTAGAAAGTTCTCTACAGCGAACTTGCCAATTTCCGCTCCCAATCTATGCCCTTCTTCCGAATCATATCGGAAATGGATTCCGAGATAGATACGTGACATGGAAGCTTCCAAACCGGCTTGGGAAAAACTTGTAAAGGAACGGGTGGGAGGGTCCATTTGAGCTTTTTCCGAGAACGGTCCTGCACTGTCCACTTCTTCGGTCACCATAACAAACGCATAGCCATTTCCCTTTCCCAAAGTGTGGGCCAAGGTCTCCATGGCGGCTGAACTAGCTGTTCCATGAGCTGAAGGATAGGAAGGAAACGCATAGGTGTGTTGGTGCAGGTTGTTCCACTCCAAATCAGGTTCCGTATCTGGATTTTCGTCATGCGCTGCCCAGCGAATGGCAGTGTATGGCCTCCAATGATTATAATGGAATTTGTTGTCAAAAACATTGATGTAGGCATCGTAGATGGCCATGTTCATAAGTACATAAAGTCGTGCTGCCTCCCAGAGGTTTAGCTTTTCTTTGAGCACCAATTCCCGCGCCAAACGGTTATGGGAATTTTCGACAAAATCTTTCCACCACATAGCCAAATGCGCTTGATCTGTGGTACGCCTTTGACTCACGGTGCTTCCCACCTCTTTAACCTCATTAAATGCCTGGGTATAGGCATCACTTTGGATTTCTGGGGGAGGTGGGGACCTAAAATGTTCCGGTGTGGGAAGCATAAAAGGTTTGGCCTTGGCCCAACCCGAACCGAAAATAAAACCGTCCGGGGTCCCGCTATGCTCGTTGAACTCTGCATAT
>JBCCUY010000104.1:0-10082 GCA_039196145.1 Bacteroidota bacterium | reverse complement strand
GTTCAAATTAAAATAAAACTCCCCTTTGTGATTGGTTCTGGTCATTTTAAGGATAAACTTTTTATCAGGTATGGATAGACCAATCTTTTCCTCCTTGAACAAGCTATTTCCGTTTTTGGGAACAATCCTTCCCGAAATGAGTTGCCCTCTGAGTTCTGGTAAAAACTTTTGCTTTGATAGTTCTACCGAATTACTTTTTTGACGTACAGTATGATTCCGGGCCATGGGCATCAAAGGCTTTCTTAGGGAATCCCTTTTACGCACGGAAATGGAATAATTCCCGCCCAACACAGTTTTATCCATTGCTTCCAAGGACAGGGTGATACCATGGCGCCTTCCGAATACAGTTTGATCAAAAGTCATCCTTATCTCTTCCCTGAAAGGAGGTGATTCCGATGTTGCATCTGTAGAGTCTTGGACCACTTCAGCTTTCCCTTCCAATAGCATGTCCTGATCGCTATGGTATGGATTCACTATACCAACATCACCTTGAAAAAAAGTTGCTATCCCGCTATTTAACATCCATTTGGTATAGCCCAACAATTTATAGTTTCCAGAGGGGGTTTCCGCAGGAACAAAAAAATCGCCTTGACCACGACCATTGGTCAGCAGTATTTTATGACGGAACAACACCCTGCCATCCTCTCCAACCAATTCCACGTAGGCAAGTTTACTTAACGAACTGGGAAGATTGCTCCCCTTTATCAAAGAATGGACATTATATAAAAGGGATTCCCCAGCAAACAAAAGCGAAGTATTGTAATGCACGAACACCTCTTCTTGGTTTTCCAAATAAGCAGCGCCCCACTCAGTTTCAACATCATTGGATAGTTGTCCGTTTAAAATGGTTAAACCCAAAACGGAGCATACGATGATTATCCTGTTTAAAATCTTCATTTTTCTATTCTTCCCAAAATTCTGGTATTTCGGTACTTCCCAATACCGTACAATCTCCACAGACCCTTGGAACCACGGCAAACTTTCCGGTTGCGGTTATACTGTGGTACCTTATGGCATTGGCATCCATAAGTTCTCCAATACTAGGTTCCTCCTCGTTAGGCTCCAATGGTGGGACAAAAGGAAAACACTTATCCACATAGGGTGGAAGAGCTTCTTCCGGATAAAAATC
This sequence comes from Bacteroidota bacterium, assembly GCA_039196145.1. Lineage (GTDB taxonomy): Bacteria > Bacteroidota > Bacteroidia > Flavobacteriales > Flavobacteriaceae > Flagellimonas. The sequence goes on along the minus strand of JBCCUY010000104.1, from coordinate 8,953 downwards.
CACATAATCAAAAAATAATCTTTCCGATGACATAGAAGCTACATGGAAAAAACCGAGCACGTTTTCTTCAGGCTTATTCACTGAAAATACATTACCCCTAAAAAACCCTGGTTGTGATGGTGAGAATACATCGTCGCCTTCGTTGGCTTCTTGCAATTGCTCAAAATAATTATATGATGCTTCGGTCAGTACTAACTGTTTTACCAAAATGCTATATCTGTGCGAGATGATATAATTGTCTTTCTGAATAAACCGAACTGAAAACCTAGGAACGCTGCTGGATGTTGTTAGTCTTGGGTTGTTAATACTTATGTTCTGGCTAAGGTCGGAGTTAAAGCAGGTTTTCTCATCCAATATCCGGGCCTTCAACACCAAGACCGGGCCTTCAAAAGCAAGCATTTGACTGTTCCAATCCGGTGCTATGATTTTATAGGTTTCTTCATATTTATAACGAAAATATTTAGCCGCTTGCGATGGCTCATAATCAACAAATATGTCAATCCCGCCACCATTTTCTTCTGTAGCCTCGGCACTTATTTCGCCAATCGGAAAACGCGCTGGTGCCACAACCTGTTCAGAAGCATACTCATCCCCGCTACTTGTGGTAATCAAAAGTTGGTAGCTTTTACCAGGCTCCGCCGCAAAATCGACATTGGAGGTATACCTACCGACCGTCGTTTCTTCAAAGGCAAATTCATTTCCCGAGTCATCCACAACTATGACCCTAGCACCTTGCTCTGGTTCTGGGACGAACTCCTCAAAACGGAAGGCCCTACTCAACACTACCTCTTGTCTACCCATTTCATCAGTAATGGTGGATTCTATGACCAAAGCATCCTCAAAAACCTCTGTTCCCGGTTCAAAAGACTCCACGCAACCGACCAAAAAAGCAAGCATGAAAAACGCTTTAAAAAACCTAAGCAAAACCTGTACTGGGCTCAATCTCATCGCTTCACAAGTTAGAATTTAAAGTTATAGGTGATGGTTGGTATGGGTATAGCAAAGATGGAACTCTTGTATGCCTTAATCTGTCCATTCTCGGTCACAAAAAAAACCGAATAAGGGTTGTTACGGCCCAAAACGTTGTAAATGGAAATGTTCCAAAAACTATGGGCAAACTTCTTGATCTTGTGGTTTCCTTCCACATTAAAACTCAAATCCAAGCGGTAATAATCCGGAATTCTAAATTTGTTCCTGTCCGTATAAAAAGTGTATTCTTGCCCTTCATATACATAGTTGCCCACCGGATAGGTCACAGGTCTTCCAGTTTGATAGACAAAATTTGCCGAAAGGCTAAAACGCTTGCTAAATTTATAATTGGTAACGAGGCTTAGGTCATGGGGCTTATCAAAATTTGACGGAAAAAACTCCCCATTGTTTATTCGTTCCTCTTCGAGTAATCCATCAAATTGTATCAATGATCTGGAGTAGGTATAGCCCAACCATCCATTGAGTTTTCCATTGTTCTTCTTGGCTAAAAACTCTACCCCATACGATTTACCCTTCCCTTGAAGCACTTCGGTTTCAACCGTTTCATTCAACAAGAGGTCGGCCCCGGTCTTATAATCAAGGATGTTGTCAAACTTCTTATAGTATGTTTCAAGGCTTAACTCAAAATCGTTTTCATTTATGTTCTTGTGAAGGCCCAAGGCAAATTGGTCGGCTCGCTGTGGTTTTATGTTGATGTCGGACAGTTTCCAAGTATCCGTGGGTGAAACTGTTGTATTATTTGAAAGTGTATGAACGTACTGAAATGAACTATTGTATCCCAACTTCAAGGAAGTGTTGGGCGCTACAAAATATCGGGCGGAAACCCTGGTCTCAAGGCCTCCATAGGTTTTGATAACTTCATTTTCATCAAAGATTTGGGTTTCTACCAGTGTGTTTTCATTTCTAGGTCCACCATTTTCATATATCCGTTGGGAAGATTCTCCCAAGGCCGCAAAGAGGGAATAGCGAAGTCCGGCGTTAAAGGATAGCTTCTGGTTCACTGTTATATCGTCCGACAAAAAAATTGCCGTTTCAACTCCTCTTTCATCCGGAATAAATACGGACTCGATCACAGTTTCAGGGTTTAACGGATCTATACTCCCTGGTTTCACATTGTACAACTTTCCGGAAATTCCATAGTCAATATTATGGGCATCGTTGTGCAGGTACTTCATTTTTAGTTTCAACAGGGTTTCGTTGATGCTATAGGCTAGTTTAAAATCGTTGACCGAGTTCACATCGAACTCAATGTCAAAATCGTACCCGCTATTTGCAAAAATGAGTTCTCCGGAGTTCTTATCATTAAACTTATGGGCCCATTCCAGCGAAACGGCCCTGTTGCTGTACCCGTACAATGAATCCCTTGTGATATTAAAGGCATCATCGCTATAATAGCCCATTAGCCTTAAGGTATTGTTTTGGTTTATCTTATGGTTGTACCTGGCGACCACATCGAAAAAAGCAACCTGATTATTTCTCAATTCCTCTTCTTTCAAAGACCGTAAAATCCATTTTGAATAGGTTGTCCTTCCGCCAACCAGAAGAGAGGCCTTGTCCTTGGCTATTGGTATTTCCAGTGCCAAATTGCCAGTTACCGGTCCAATCGAGGCTTCCCCGGACAACTTTTTTTCGTTGGCAGTTTTGGTTCGAATATCAAAGACCGAAGACAGTCTACCACCAAATTCGGCCGGTATATTGCCCTTGAACACCTCAACATTATCTGAGGTGAAAGGGTTAATGGCCGAGAATAGCCCAAAAAAATGGGTTGGGTTGTAAATAACGGCATGATCCAAAAGAATAAGATTTTGGTCGGTTCTCCCCCCTCTAACATTGTACCCGGTCGCCCCCTCGCCCGCGCTTGAAATTCCTGGCAAGGTGGTGGCCACTTTAAAGATGTCCCGCTCCCCCAAGACCAATGGAATTTTCTTGATTTCCTTCATCTCGATTTGTACTGCTCCTCCAATGGTCTGATTGATATTCCTATCGCTGTTCCCCTGTAAAACCACCTCATCCAACATTTGAAAACTTTCTTCCAACTCAAAGTTCAGGCGACCATTTCCATATAGGATTATTTTCTGTTGCCTTCCCTGTATTCCTAAAGCACTTACTTCGATGGTGTGTGGGCCCAAGGGTATTTCTATGGAATAATACCCATTCGCATTTGTGGTAGTCCCCTTCCTTGTCGGTTGCACCAATACCGTCAAATCCGATATGGGTTCATTCGTATCTGCGTTGAAGGCAAATCCCTCCAGGGTGGCAAACTGTTGTGATCGTCCCCTTTTTTCCCGACCAATTTTAACGGGTACGTCACCCTCCCGATTTGGCGCTACGTCATTTTTGTTGAAAATTGGCAAAACATCAGGCACTTCAGCAATTTCGGCGATTGCGGAATCCATTTTTGAGCTTATAAAAAATCCTTCTGGAAGCGTATCATAAATGGTGTTCCCTCGTGTTAGTATTACCTTATTTCCATCCATCAAGAAATAATTGATTTCAGTATTCCCTAGCACTTCTTCCAGCACATTCTCCAAAGGGACATTTGAAAAACTCCCCGAGATGGTATCTTGGACCAACCAGTTATCTACATAAAAAAAATGGTAATCTGTAGTTTCCTGTATATGTGATGCAAGCTCTTTTAATGTCCAGTTTTCAAACGTTACCGTTATCCTCCCTTCCGAAGTTTGGGAAACTCCCCAAAAAACGCAAAACAGAAAACAAGTGTTAATTAGGGATTTCATTCTGGACTGGTTGTTTTTTCATTCGAAATCAAATAGTCGACAGTTTGCAGCAATCGGGTAAGGTATGCTTCGTCCCTGGCCCTACTTTTCCCAAGGGAACGACTTTTAAGTTCTGTTCTGAAGTGCGGAAATATTTTGAATATGTCTTTTTTTGACTTTATGGTGTAGCAGTGGTTCTTATAAACCAGAAAATACTTGGTCATATCCGTGAATTTGTGAAAAACCCTGTTTTTTCCATATTTGGAAAATTTTTCCTTGTAGTGCTTCTTCAAGAATGAAAAAGATGCATTTTCCTGTAGCACTTCATAAAAACCAGAACCATGGGCTTGTTCGTCCATCCCACAGCCCATGTTTCTAAACCGGCGTCCATCAATCGTAAATTCCCTTACCCTATCCTTGATAAGTTGTAGCAGTTTTATTCCGGAATCGCTTCGAAGTCCAAGGAGCAGTTCATCTTCATAAATATCATACTTCATGGATATACCAAAATAGGCCTGATCATCATAAACAATGCTTCCCACCAAATAATTTGGGGATTCAAAAAACCGATGCGATCCTTTTTCCAAGGCATAGTTTTCCACGGTCAATGTTCCTTCGTACAAATTGGAATTTTCAACTCCCGTAATTCCGTCAAACCAATTATAGTATTCCTGTTCCGCTTCTTGCAACTGAGCCATGGAAGCGAACCATGTGGTTAGCCACAAAATCGTCATTAACAGTTTTTTTTTGGGAAAATGATGGATATATTTTGGAAAACATGTGGGCATACAACACCTCTTCTGCGCGTGAAAGTTGGAAAATCCAAATTTAAGTTAGCGTTTTACTACCCAAGGGGCGTCCTAAATTAGACGAATAACCCTACAGCATAGGATTTCGACAAATCTACAGGCGTAGAAAGATTTGATAAATGAGATAAAATGGGTTGTTGACTTTTGCAGCCAATTGAGGGAATTATTCAGATTACTTGCCCTTGGCCTTCACGGTCCACTCAAAATTAAACGTGGAGACCTCCACCCCGTCTTGGTTAACACCGACCGACTTCATCCAAAATGTCTGCCCCTCACCTGTTGCTATGGTTTTTTGGATGGCTTCATTGATCAAATGGCCGTCTTCGCAGGTAAATGTGATTCTGCCTGTTGCTTTTTTGGTAAAAGTGGCATTGTTGTTGGCCACCAACATAGAAATTTTCTTCCCACTTTTTTTTATTTGTGTAATGACCATGGCCCCGGTACTTAACTCCGCTGCCATCCCTTGAACCGCCCAAAACATAGATTTAAATGGATTCTGATTGAACCATTTATGTTTTACAGATGTAACGGCTTTTTGCTCATCAATATAGGTAAGCCGTACACCGCACCACCACGCCGACGGTAGTTTAAAAAAAGTAAAGGTGTTGAATTTACTGGGTTTCAAGGCCATAATGGAGAATTAGTTCATGCTAAAATAACCAAATTATTCTCGACTTCAATTTGTTAAATAAATGTTAATATTTAGTACTTTGTTTTGCATAGTACCATCTTTTGGACATATATTTGCATTGTAAGCTAATAGGTAAACCCGTCTTACAAGTAAAATCATCAGTCAAAAATGGCAACAACCTTAACTAAACACGAACGAAATTTATCAGCGATCATACACGCGTCCACTTTCTCAAAGTACTTTATTCCTTTCGGGAACTTTATTCTACCCTTGATTTTGTGGACAGCCAACAAAAAGGACTATGAATTTGTAGATTACAATGGCAAGCAAGCATTGAACTTCCAAATCAGTATGCTTTTGTACTCCATTATTGTAGGCCTCATCAGCATTCCTTTTTTCATTGGCTTTTTACCGGACTTGTTCGACTGGGATTTCTTTGGATTCCATAGGCTAAGTGAACTCAACAATCTTAATATCCATCTGAACAGCGATGATTTTAGATTGGGTCGAATTTTCTGGCCAGTGGGCATTACGGGTTTTTTACAAGGCGTATTGGTAGTCGTGAATATCGTGTACACCATTTTGGCCACCATAAGAACCAATGAAGGGGAAACCTTTAGTTACCCCATCACCATAAAATTCATCAAATAAAAAACACTGGGTTTATTCATCAATCAAAAAACAAAACATCAATCAAACATCTGCCCTGAGCGAAATCGAAGGGTCAATCAATCAAAAAACGTTTCCGTACCCGCTTCTCATCAAAGCGGGACGGTACGGAAACAAAAAACGAACAGTTAATAGGACACCGGATTTGATCCGGCAAAATTAGAACCATGAAATTATGAACATAGAAAACACAAAGGCACAAATGCGAAAAGGGGTTCTGGAGTATTGCATCCTGTCCATCCTCAGTGATAAGGACAAGTATGCCTCCGAGATTCTTGGAGCCCTAAAGGACGCTAAGATGCTAGTGGTGGAAGGCACGATATACCCTCTATTGACGAGGCTGAAAAATGCAGGATTGCTCAACTACCGTTGGGAAGAGTCCACTTCCGGCCCACCCCGAAAATATTATGCCCTTACCGAGACAGGAAAAGTCTTTCTTACCGAACTCAACGGTACCTGGGATGAACTTAGAAATGCAGTCAATCTGGTAACCAACACAAAATAAATCAAGAAATGAACAAGACAGTTAATATAAATCTCGCAAATACCCTCTTCCATATCGATGATGAGGCGTATAACAAACTAAGGCGATATCTGGACTCCATCAAAAGATCTTTCTCCGGTACAGCTGGGAGCGATGAGATCATAGCAGATATTGAAGCCAGGGTGGCCGAGCTCTTCTTGGAGAAAATGGAGAATGAACGCCAGGTCATCACCCAAAAAGAGGTAGATGAGGTGATCAATATCATGGGGCAGCCCGAAGATTATATGGTGGATGAGGATATTTTTGAGGATGAACCAAAAAAATCATACGCTGAGGCACCTCGCAAAACCAAAAAGCTATATCGGGACATAGACCAGAAGTATATTGGTGGGGTATGCTCCGGATTGGAATACTATTTGGGCATAGATGCTTTATGGATACGTCTTATTTTTATCCTTTTAGGGGTATTCACTGGCTTTGGAATCATTGCCTATATTCTGCTCTGGATATTGGTACCAGAGGCGGCCACAACTTCCCAAAAGTTGGATATGACGGGGGAGCCCATCAACATCAGCAATATAGAACGCAAAGTTAAAGAGGGGTTTGATGATGTTGCGGACAAGGTAAAAAACGTTGACTACGAAAAAGTAGGCAACAAGGTCAAGAGCGGCTCCAAGACCTTTTTTGATACCATAGGGGACATCATTATGTTCTTTTTCAAAATCATTGGAAAATTTATAGGTATCCTTTTGATTATTATAGGTGCATCAACACTCATTGGGTTATTTATAGCCATGTTCACCGTTGGAATATCCAATGCTGTAAACATCCCCGGAATCGATTTCTACGAAATTGTGGGGACCACGGGAGCACCGGTTTGGCTTATGTCACTGCTTATCTTTTTGGCTATTGGTATACCATTTTTCTTTTTGATGTATCTCGGTCTAAAGATTTTAGTGAACAATCTTAAATCTATTGGCAACATTGCCAAGTTTTCACTCCTGGGGCTATGGTTGATAGCGATAGGTACCTTATTTGCCCTGGGAGTTCGCCAAGCCGCCGAATTTGCAAATGTTGGCAGTGTCAACATCAATGACGAGATTGTCATGGAGAGTCCCTCGGATACCCTCAGTATTAAAATGAGAGGTTCCGATTTGGAATTCAATATGGATGATGTGCATTTTGGGCGCATGCGATTTACCTACGACGAAAATGATAATCGAATCTTGATATCTGATGACGTAGATGTACGTATACGGAAATCCGATGACGAATCTGTTCGTTTGAATGTTCGCAAAGACTCCCATGGCAGCACTACACTATCCGCAAGAGATAGGGCCAAACAAATCAACTACGGCTATGAGCTGCGTGCCGGAGAGGTAATTTTGGATGACTTTCTCACTACGGAAACTTCCAATAAAGCCAGGAACCAGGAAGTTACCTCTACCCTCTATATCCCCGAAGGACGGGTCATTCGCTTTGAGGAATCTACAAGGGGACATATTGGGAGAGGTATTAAAAATGATAGGGACTATTACAGAAGTAACATTATAGGCCATACATGGATTATGGGCGAAGATGGAGAACTAAAATGCCAAGACTGCCCTGAGGAGTTACCAAATGTCGAAGAAGACGAAGAGGGCGGTAAAATCATCATAGATGAAAACGGGGTCAATATCGATGTAAAAGATCGTAACGACCAGTTTCAAATGAAAATTGACGAAGATGGCATACAAATCAAAACGGGGGACAATTAGTACAATTGAAGGTACAGTTTTGACAATTGGGCAAACATTTTTATAAAACAACAATCATAAACACGAATTTTAATCAATCAAAAGAAAACAATCATGACAACACTAGCTAAAATCGCAATCGCATTTTTATTGGCCATTTTTGCCTCATCATGCAAAATGGACATCAGTTTTGGAGATGGCAAACGAGGCAACGGAGAGGTTGTTGAGGAAACCAGAAAAGTAACAGATGAGTTTACCGTGGTATCCGCCTCCGAAGGTCTGGACGTATTTGTAACCCAAGATCAGGATTTCAAAATTTCCGTTGAAGCTGATGAAAACGTTATTGACCTTATCGGAACGGATATTAAAGATGGCAAACTTAGAATCCATGCCATTGAAAATATTGGAAGGGCCACCAAGAAGATTTATGTCTCCTTACCTGTTATTACAGCTTTAAAAAGCTCCAGTGGAGCAGACCTTATTGCCCAGAACATTATAGAGGCGAAAAAGATTGAACTGGATGCCAGCAGTGGCTCGGACCTTCATATAGAACTTAGGGCCATCGAGGTATCGGCGGATGCCAGCAGCGGAGCTGACATTAAAATTTCGGGAAGCACGGATGCACTTTATGCGGATGCCAGCAGCGGGGCCGATATCAGGGCAAGGGAATTAATTGCAAAAACATGCAATGCCGATGCCAGCAGCGGTTCTGACATCTCAGTTAACGTAACCGATTCCCTAGTTGCAGATGCCAGTAGTGGAGCAGACATCTCATATACCGGTGAAGCCTCCGTGCAAACCAAAAAATCGGTTTCGGGAAGTGTACACAAATATTAAAGATATAGGTATAAGCACAATAACTAAATAGACCAAGCCAATTACATAAAAGCCTAGCAATTGCTAGGCTTTTTTAGTTT